>NZ_JALXVO010000035.1:0-48179 GCF_025151705.1 Paenibacillus sp. p3-SID1389
CGTCCGCCATCCGCAGAGCGCCGCGGCCGCTTCCCGGTCGCGCAGCGGGGCCGCCCCTTCGTCCGGTCCGGTGGACTGGGACGAGGAGGAGCGGCAGCTGCGCCGGCTGATGGAGGCGTGGCAGCTGTGGGATCAGCGCCACGCCGCGCTCCAGAGCGAGGCGGAGGCCGCCTTGAGCCAGGCCTCCGCCGCCCGGGATGAGCTCGCGGCTGCCGAACGCGAGCTGGCGCGCCGCGAAGCCGCCTTTGAGGAGTTGGCCGGGCAGTGGGAGACATGGCTGACCGAACGAAAATTGTCTGCCGATCTGTCCCCGGAGGCGGCTGCGGACGTGTTCCGCCTCGCGGAGCAAGGCCGGGACTGGCTGGCCCGCTTGGATGGGCTGGCGGCCAAGATGGCCGCGCTCCGTGCGGAGAACGAGCGGTTTGAACAGGAATGCTTGGCTTATGGCGACCAAGCAACCTCCGATCAAGCCGCGGCAGTTCTGCGAGCAGCCTTATCTCACCTGGACGGCGCGCTCGAAGCGAAAAAACATCACGACCAGCTTTCCGCCCAGCTGTTACCGCTGGAGGAGGAAGGACAGCGCTTAGACGACCGCTTGCGGCAAGTGCTTGAATCGGAGCAGGCGTTGCTCGCCGAAGCGGGCGCTGCAGACGGCGAAGAGTTGCTGCGTCTTGGTGCTGCGAAAGAACGGCGGGAGGCTTTGGAGCGGGAGCTTCGGCAACTGGAGCTGATGTTGTTCGCGGGACTTGACGACGCCAAGCAGGAGGAGTTGGAGCAGCTTCTGCGGACGACGGAGGAATCGGAGCTCCGCCAGCGCTTGGAAACGGTGGAGCAGGAGTTGGCGCAAGCGGAAGCCTGGCTTGGACAACTCCAGGAACAACGCGGACGCTTGCTGCAGGAGCAGGAAAGCTTAGCCGCCTGCTGCTTGCAGGACGATCTGATGCAGCAGTTAGAGGAGCAGCGGGCGGCCTTGCGCGATCGTCTCGATCAGTATGCGGTGATGGCGGTTTGCCATGAACTGATCGGCCGCGCACGGCGGGTTTATGAGGAAGAGCGTCAACCAGCAGTGCTGCAAGCCGCCTCGGGATACTTTGCGGAAATGACCGGCGGCACCTATCGCCGCATCGTCATGAAAATCGGCACGCAGGAGCTGATGGCCGAGCATTCGGAGCTGGGTCCGCTCGAAAGCGCGCTGCTCAGCCGAGGGACAGCGGAGCAGCTGTACTTGTCGATGCGGCTGGCATTATCCGAAGCGGTATCGGGTCAAACGCCGCTGCCGTTGCTGCTGGACGACCTGTTCGTTAACTTTGACGAAGGCCGCTTAGTCGGGGCGATATCGGTGCTGCGGAAGGTTGCGGAACGCCAGCAACTCATTATGATGACTTGCCATGAGCATGTGGTTCGGCATGTCCAAAACCTGTTGCCGGAAGCGAAGGTCGTGCACATGTAGACCCATCACATAAGTTAGGCAGCGAAAGCTGCCTGGAGCCCCCGGGGTTAACCCCGGGGGGTTTCTTTTTGCCGATACAACCCGAGTATCAGCGCCCAGATCAAACTGAACAAGCCAAACACGGGATATAGCACCGATAGCAGGGAGCTAAAACCAAATTGGCTGGTGATATAACAGATACACAAAATCGTAACCGAAATCAGCATCGGCGGCACTTGAACCCGCTGCTGCAGCTGGAGGGTCACCCCATACACGTCGGCGACAAAGGTGCTGAAGATTTCCATGAAAATGAGCAGGACATAGATCAGTTGGATGGTTGTCCCCAACTGCTGGGCAATGTTGCCCATCGGGATTTCGTATTGTACGATCCCCGGCATGTAAGCCGACAGGGCAAAATGACCGGCCATTAACATAAAGCCAACGCCCAGCCCGCCGAGAACGCCGCCCAGGACAATGACCCGGCGGCTTTCGGTATGGCTGCCGATCGGCACGAGCACCGCCTGAGCCATGGACAGGTTAAAGGCTGCATACATCAGCGGCGACGCCCAAGCTGCGATCAGCGGAGTATCCGTCTCCAACGTCAGGAAACGGGCCGCCCCCGGCGAGCCCGCGGTATTTATAATGATCGCGAGCGAGAGGATCAGCATCATCGGCACCACGATGGAGTTTAACTGCAGCACTCCGTTGATTCCCCGGCCTAGCAGCAAATAGGTAGCAATCAAAGTGATCCATAGGCCTGTCTGATAATGCAAGCCCAAGTGTTCCATAAAGACGGAGCCGGCTCCCGCCAGCATCACGCTGTTGACACCGATGAGCACGATCAACGTAAATATGCTGAGCGCACTGCCGATCCGTTCGCCAAACAAGCGGCGGTTTAGGTCTTCATAGGAAGCTGCTTTAATGCTTCGAGCGAGCAGCATCATTTTGGTGCCAAGCCAAACGAACAGCAGCGTGGACAACAGGATCGTCAATACGCCCCATTTGCCGTACCGGGTGAAAAACTGGAGAATTTCCTGTCCCGTCGCGAAACCGGCGCCAACGACGGTGCCGATGTAGGTGAAGGCGATCTGCAGAACTTTTACGGCATTTTTCATGGTTTTCCCCCCGGTTCTTGTGCTATATATAGTACAAGGTATGTTGTCCAAGAACTGGACATGACTTAAAACCTATAGGTCGTCCAAAAAGTCATCTTTCGAGCGCGGCAGGTTTGCTCGCCGTCAATATAACGGAACTGAGAGACGTTATTCGCCGGAGAATGGGACTATTCAGATTCTAACGGAACGAGCTGACCTTATTTGGGACAAATTCAGCTGATTGACCGTCAAAATGGTCCAATAAGGCCTCTAGGTTCCGTTAGCGCGGGAAATAGCCGGGAAATGGGCAAATAAGGGCCGTACGTTCCGTTACGCCCAGCCGCACACCACTCCCGCATGAACTCGAAATCTGACTTGTTGGACGAAGCTATAGATCATGATCTTTGGAGGAAATGATATGGAATTGTTAAAACAAAAGATCGTCGAGCAAGGGGTCATCGTCTCGGACCAAGTGCTGAAGTTGGACGGGCTGCTGAACCATCAGGTGGATCCGCAACTGACGATGGAGATGGGCAAGGAATTTGCCAGACGGTTTCGCGACCAAGGGGTTACCCGCGTCATTACGGTGGAGTCGTCGGGGATCGCGGTGGCGTTTGCGACCGCTTATGAGTTAGGCGTCCCGCTTGTATTTGCGCGGCGGAAGAAAACGCTGCTGGCCGAGCCGGACATGCTGTGCGAGCGTGTCCCTTCGTTTACGAAAGGAATCGTGACGGACATTCTGGTGTCACGCGATTTTCTTGGGGAGAACGACCGGGTGCTGTTCATTGACGATATTATCGCGAATGGCGACGCAGCCCGGGGATTGATCCGAATTATTGAAAGATCCGGGGCGGAACTGGTTGGAGCGGGAATCGTCATCGAGAAATGCTTCCAGCCCGGAGCCCAGGCGATTCGGGAGCAGGGGATCCGTCTGGAGACGCTGGCCCGCATCGCATCGTTGGAGGGCGGACAAATCACGTTCGCTGACTGAGGACAAACGGGCGAAGAAAATGCAGCCAAATTACGGTTAATCCTTTGCAGGCCCCCGTTTTTTCGCTATAATGAGGATTACTAGGGAGAGGAGGCTAAAAGAATGGGGAAAGAATTGGCAGTAGACGCGGAGTTTTTTCTTTCGAAATTGTCCGAAGCGAAGGTAACTTTTGAACGTGCCCTGGATTGCAAACATACCGAGTTTGATGACCTTTATCCCTATATGCTTGAACATCCCCAGTTTTTCTGGTACAAACGCTATGTAGCATGGTCGCAATTGTTAACGATAGCCGGGCTGTGCCAAGAGCTCGATGTGCCTTGGAAGGAACAGTTCAGCCCGCAACAAGTAGGGTATTTGGAGCAAAGAGTCATGTCGGCCAAAGTGCTTGATTTCTGGTTTGAAACGAATGACAGCAGGGAGCACGCTTCGCGATAATCCCCTGCGCAAGGTCCAAAGCGACCTGATACTGTCCGGTGCTGCACCGGCTGCTTAAAGCATTCAAAATGATCGAAGTCCCGCTGGTTCGCCGGCGGGGCTTTTTCTTGCATTTCCCTAAGGCGAAGGATGGACGGGACCTGCAACTGTTGTATAATGATTCCCAGGAGGTGGGGTATCCGATGATCTCGGATGAATTATTGGACCAATACCGGCTGTCCGGAGAAAAAATACGCGTCGTACGCGACGGCCTTCCGGAAAACGACGTGCGGGGAATCGTCGTAGCTTGGGACGACACGCATGTGTTAATCCGCAAACCGAACCGCAACGTGGTGAAGCTGGACCGCAATTACATTTATCAGCCTGCGAAAGAGCCTAGAATTTCGCCGGTGGATTAAGATATGAGGGAAAAGGGGGAACTTAAGGAAGGAGATGTGCCTTGAGGTTCCCTTTTTCCATGCGTTCTCTCCGGGACGAACCTGCCGCCTGGGCGGTTCCGTTCAAATAAGCGCGCATCCGGGAGGATACCTCCTGTTGCAGGCCGGCCCACAAAATCCTCATCTTTCCGCGATAGCCCCGGCAACGGTATTCCGCCTGAATGCCGTTCTCATCCTGGTGAATGCGTTCGATAGCGATGTTCCGCTCGCGGAGATTGCCGTGGATTTCCGAGAGAACCAGCGCCGCTCGCCGCTCGCCGTTGCGGATGAGTTCAACGTAAGCTTCGGGGCTCTTCAGCAGCCCGCTTTGCTCGAGAATTCGGGCGTCCCTTTGAAATACTTTTTGCAAAAAACCAAGCAGCAACGCGCTCTTGATCAGCGCGAGTTCCTCTTCCTTAATGCCGGGAACGGCCATAGGTCAACACCTCTTTATGCGAACTTATGTTCTTATCATAACCCAATAGATTATTTTTAATCAAGGGGGCTTATCCGAAAGTTGGGCATTGACTTTTTTGGGTTGGACGTGGTATGATCTATCTTGTCGCTGCAAAATATGATTTTGTACGATACCGATTATGCGGTCGTGGCGGAATTGGCAGACGCGCACGGTTCAGGTCCGTGTGGGCTAACCCCCCGTGGAGGTTCGAGTCCTCTCGACCGCATTGATTTTAACGAAGAAGAGCTTTTGATTTGCCTTTAGGGTGAATCAGGAGCTTTTTTTTGTTTCATTTTGTGGGGAATCGCGTTGACAAATCGAAAAAGCTAGCCTAATATCGATTTAACTTAAACGTATAAGTTATAGAGATTAATCGTTTAAGTTGAAATTGTCTATCGAAGGGGTGACCGGGAATGATGGGAGCGAAAATCGTCACACTTGCCAACGTGCACTCCAAGCTTTTGGGGAATTCGCGGGAGGTTTACGTCTATTTGCCCCCTTCTTATGCGGAGTCGAAGAATCGTCGGTACCCGGTGCTTTATGCGCAGGATGGACAGCATATGTTTGCGTCCGACGCGAAGGGAGATTCGTGGGAAATGCATCAAACGGCGGAGCGGTTAAGCCGGGAAGGCCGGATGGAAGAAGTGATTATCGTAGCCGTCTCGTCCATTTCGGATCAACGGGGCTCGGAGTATTTTCACAATCATCCGGGAGTTCGGGAAGCTTTCCATACGACCTGTAAGGGGGAGTTGTACGAATTATTCACCACCGCATGCACGGACGGTACGAACCAACAGGAGCCGCTGATCGAACAAAAAGTATACCATTCCTTCCCGGTGAAACCGCCGTCGTTGCGTGTTTGGGTCGATATCGGAGGAGCGGAAGGGCTTATCATGCCTCGTCACGTACGGGCGTTTGTGGATGAAATGATCGAAAGCGGCTTTACGCCGGGCGAGGATTTGATGTTTTTGCTCGACGAGACGGCAGGCCACTCCCAAGCCGATTGGGCAAGACGGTTGCATCGTCCGCTGATGTATCTGTTTGGCGAGATTGGACGCCCTTGCAGCCTGAGGCTGGCCGGGAGAAGGCAAGTCGGGCTAGAAGGATACCGGGTTCGGCTGTATCCGAAGGTGACCTATGACACGGGCTTCGAAATGAGTTTACTCACGGCGGAATATAAGGTGGACTGTCCGGAAGTGTTGACGGTGGGATCCAACGGCTTGATTGTTCCGCTAGCCTCAGGGAAGGCCGACGTAGCGGTTCAATTCGGCGGCCTTACAGGAACGGCAAACATAGAGGTGATTCCGGAATTATCCGATCACGTGCAGGTCGAAATCAGCGTGACCGTTCCTCCGTCTACCCCGGCGGATGCTCAAATCCATGCGGGGTTCGAAATCCCGAAAGTTCGGGACGGTTTCTACCAGGGAAGCTTTTTGCTGCCCAGAGATCTGGCGTTTGATGTGAAGGTATCCCGGGGCTTTGGTTGCCATGAGCGCAGAAAAACGAGTCGACGCTTCGACACCTCCGAGCCGGTTCGTTTGCATTTCAATGTGGAGGAATGGGAGGATGATTCAACTTCCTGATTCTATGCGGGACAAGTCAGTAGCAGTTGCCTTCAGGGATATGCTGTCATCCTACCAGAGTGCTAGTGAATCGATGAGGTGTTAGATGTGAAAAAAGCAACGATGAAAGACATCGCCCGTGAAGCGAAGGTTTCGGTGGCGACAGTCAGCTACATTTTAAATAACGTAGACAACCAGAAAATTACGGAAGAAACGCGTTGCCGAGTGTTGGAAGCCGCGAATAAGCTGAATTATATCCCAAGTCTTGCGGCACGTTCGCTTGTCCGGGGTAAATCCGGCATGGTAGCCTTGCTCTTTAGCCGCGGCGAGCGGGACGGGGTATGGAAGCAGCTGTATTACGGCAGGTTGGCCGAACGGATGGAAGCGCTCTGCAAGCAGGCAGGTTATCACCTGCTCGTGCTGGGGATGGACGCTGAGCGACCCAATCCAGAGATCATCCGGCAGCGGGAGGTGGATGGGGTGCTGTTGGCCGGAGTGAAGCAGGAAGTATTCCGGGACATCTCCATCCACTTTAGCTTTGGGGTGCCGATCGTGCTGCTCGACACCCCTATAGACGATCCGCTGTTTCATAAAGTTGTGATTGATTACCGGAAGGCATTCACTTTATGGAGAGAGCGATCGGCCACTAGCGAACGGCGCTTTTTGGTACTGGACGACTTCACGAACGAGAACACGATGAAGACGATCATGGATGCGGCTCAGCTCGAACCGAAAGCGGTTTTCGTGCTGACAGCCGATAACGTGGACAAGCTGCCCGATTTTTTGGCGCGGTTTCAAGGGGGCAGCGGGATCGTGGTAAATGAGTTTGTTGGCATGATCGTTGCGAATGCCTCACATGGAATGGAGCTTGAGTTGACCGTCCTCTGTACGAGCGGATGTCCTGAACTGCTGTCTCCCGCGGTCCGCAAGTTAACTTCGGAAAGAAATCGGGGACAGGTTGAAGTTGCTTTTGAGATCATGCAGTTTTATATCGAATCGAAGGATAAGGCCTCCCAAAAAGTGAGCTCCAAAACCGAAGCGGGATATGAAGAGTATGTTTTGATCCCGCTGCAGTGAGTGTGTTTCCATTCAGGGGCACGCCCCTCTATCATACGGGATAATCCTGCAAAAGCCCCCAGCCAACGAACACTGCACACGCGGCTTTAAATCGATTTCCGAATGTTCCCCGGCGAATGCGCAGACTCAGCTTCCCGATACTGCCCCGGCGTCATACCCTCTACCTTTCGGAAGGAACGGATAAAGTTCTGCGAGTTGTTGTATCTCAGCTTGGCTGCGATCTCCTTGACGGGCATTTCCGTGTTGCGCAGCCATTCTTTGGCCATCTTGAAGCGGTACATCGTGAGGTATTCGCTGAAGGAGTAGCCCGTTTCTTTCCGGAAAATGCTGCTGATGTAGTTCGCGTTGTAATGAAGACGGGCGGCGCAAGCCTCCAAGGTCAGATCCGTGTCGTACTCGTGGTGAATCAAATCGATAATCTTCTCCGAAATGTTCTGGTATTGGGCGTTTTGCCGGTTATTAAAGATGCGGATCATCGGTTGAATGACCGTCGTCCAGAACCAATCCTCGATTTCCGCTTTGGTGTGCAGCCCCAGCATCTCTTCAAATAATGAGCCGCTGCCTGCAGGCCGGATCTGGTGCAAGGCGATCCCCGCTTCCTGCATCATCACCAGCAGATTGTTCAGCAGGCGGGTCAGCGGAATTTGATATTCCTGCGGCGACAGCTCCTGGCTAAACAAGGAGTTAAACAACCGCGCGTTCACTTCCTTGGCTTTCTCCGTTTCCGCCAGCTTGATGGCGTCTAGCAGCTTGCTTTCCTTATGCGTCGGGTAATTAACGTTCAGGACATGCTTGCCGGAGTTGAGGTTCTCGTATTGAATAATGACCCCGGTCCCCAGCTTCATTCGATATTTCAATGCTTCCATCCCTTCGCGGTAAGCGATGGGCAGCTTCGCGATAGACTGGAATGGCAGGCTTAAGCCAATGCTGACATGGACCTTCAGGCATTGATGGATTTCGTGCTGCAGCTTCTCCGTCCAGGCATAAACGGCTTGGCGAAACGAATCGGGCCCCTCTTCAGGACTTCCGATCAACGTCACGATCGTCTGATCCATAATCACGGGAGTGAACCGGCTTTGGGGATCCAGCAGTTCCTCGATGATATTTTGCGCGGCGAACAGAAGCAGGTTGAGATCCTTTTTGGCATAGGCCGAATCCTCCGTAAAATCCAGGGCTAAGGTGAATACCGCCATCGTTCGCCAAGCGTGGATCTGCTCCTGGTAGCCGTATTGTTCAAGCTTCTCCAGTAATTGGCTTTTGGTGTAATGCCCTTGGTACGCTTCAATCAAGGAGAAAGCCCGCACTTGTCGGATATGCTGACGAACTTCCGTTTCGAGCTGCGATTTGGACTGGAACAAACGATGATACTCTTCGCCAATGAGCTCAAATTCATCGGCATGCCCCCGGCGGACATCGGTTTTGCGCCGGCCGATCAGATGCAGAAGGCGTTCAATCGGCGAGTACATCCGACGCGAACCAAACCAAGCCAGCCCGATCGACGGCACCAGCATGAATAGGCAGACATAGAAGGTGAACAGCCCGATTTTTCCTGCTTCCCGGGTCAGGCTGCCGATGGAGGTTACCGAGAGATACATCCATCCGTTCAGCTGGGAGCGCAAGTAGGTGACGGCATAGGCCTTCTTGCCGATGTTTGTCTGAAACTGCCCGGAGGGCTGGGCCTCGTCCGCTAGCAGGGAGGTATCTTCCCATCCGGTCTCCTCCAGCTGCTGCCCGATCTGCGACGGATCGGGATGCATCAGGATTTGCCCGCGCTCGTCTACGACAATGACGATGTCCTCCGTCTGGATGTCCGTCGCCACAACGTCCTGCAGGCTGCAGGCGGGAAAATTAGCCAACGCCAGCCCGTATTTGTGCAAGCTGGAGACCGGCAGCTTCTTGATCAGGCTAATGCTATAATGGCAAGGTGCGGAATCCGCATTCTCCTCGCTGTAAAACCAGGAGGACGGCGTTAACATCCAGGTGGTGTCATTAGGCGTGTCCATCAACCGTTCAAGGCCTTCACGGTCCTTATATTCGCTCATCCGGTACAAGCCGGAGTTCTTCACCATCCAGTCTTGCTGCAGGTTAATCAGAACGACGTCCTCCAGCCTCGTGTCGAAGGATTGCATGTTTCGGATTTCATTACGCAGGTCGTTATATAATTTGAAATCGCTTTCAGTTAACGGGTTTTGAAGAGCCCTTTTGAGTACGGTCGAGTTCACGACTTGATTTAACGTTTGGTTGACAGTTGTTAACTTCCGTTCTACATTGGAGTTAATTTGCGAAATTAGCTCAATTTTGCTTCGGTTTACATTTTTTTGGATTTCCCGGGTTGAAGTCAGATAGGAGAACGTACCGATGAACAGGACGGGCAGCGTACTTACGGCGATTGTAAAAATCATCAGTTTGCTTAAGAAGCTTAAAGGTTTCACCAATCTCAGCACCTGACCTTATCGTTAAAAAGTCGTTATTTCCAAGTGTATGACGTCTGTAAAATAATAGCAATAATCATCTCGTGAGGCAATAATCATTTTGTATTATTCTTCGGTTTGGGGGGGCTTTGACCAATGATTAGAACAAAAGACGGGGGCCGCGGATTATCCGCGATTGCGCTACTCTTACTCGTGCTCGTACTCTTGGTTTCCTTGCTAAGCGGGTGTATGAACCGGAACACGCAACTCCAGGCATCCGATCCTGATCGGCCTTATTTGTCCGTTTTGGTGCCGCTTCATTTTCCTCAGCCGCCATCAAAGGAGATTGTAGCCAAGATCGAGGAGTTAACCGACGTTCGGCTGGATCTTAGATGGGTGCCGGAGGGCGTCTATACCGACAAAATGATGACGGGGTTAACCACAAACTCCCTTGCCAAGGTCAGCTTTGTGAAATTTTCTGATTATCATCTGGTAAAGAATGCGATCCGCTCCGACGTCTTTTGGGAAATTGGGCCGTATTTGGCGGAGTTTCCGAACCTGAGCAAACTGGATCCGGACATATTAGATCAGGCGGCTGTAGACGGAAAGATATATGGGCTTTATACCGAACGACCTTCCTCACGGCAAGGGATCATTTTACGCAAGGATTGGCTGGAGCGACTTGGTTTGGAGGAGCCCAAAACGCTGGATGAGCTTTATGAAGTGCTGCGGCAGTTTACATATGGGGATCCGGATGGCAATGGGAAGCAGGACACGCTTGGCGTCGTGGATCGGAACGATCTGGTGTACGGTATTTTTAAGACGCTCAGCTCTTATTTCGGTACCCCAAACAACTGGAAGATCGAGGATGGCCGGGTCATTCCGGAATTTATGACGGATGAATATCTGAATACGATGAATTTTATGAAAAAGCTGTATGACGAGAAGCTGATTAACTCGGATTTTCCGCTGACAAGCAAAGAGGTGCAACGGGATCGGTTCATCCGCGGCGAGGCGGGCGTTTTGATCGGAAGTATGACCGACGTTCAGCGCCTTGCCATTGAAGCGCGGGCCATCAACCCGGATGCGGATTTTACGCTGGTGAACCGGATCAAAGGTCCGTACGGTTATAAAGTATGGTCGATTCCGAATTTTAACGGCCTGTATCTATTTTCTAAGAAGATGATTCCAACGGAGGAGGATCTGAGAGATGCGCTGCGGTTTTTCGACCGGACCATGGATCGGGATGTGGCCAATTTAATGAAATATGGCTTCGAAGGCAGACACTACCGGACGGAGAACGGGATGGTCATTCTGCCGGAGGAAACGTCGCAGCTGCGGGTGAACGAGGTGAATCCGTTATATTCGCTGATGATTGCCGATATCAGTAACCCCAATTTGATGGAGGTCGCGCAAAAAGAGCATTTGACTCAAATCGCCGAACAGCTTAGCAAAGACAACGAAGCGTTCCTGGTGGACGATCCGACGGTTCGGCTCAGCTCGCCGACTTATGATGAGAAGAGTGCGGAGCTGTCCACGATCATTAGCGATGCCACCTACAATTATATCCTGGGGCGCATCGACGCCCACGGCTTCCGCCAAGAGGTTGAGCGGTGGAAGCAAAGCGGCGGTCAAGCCGTAATTCGCGAATTTGAGGAAGCGCTATCACGCCGATAATCATTAGTTCAGGTTCAACGCTTAGCAGCTGCCGTTATGAGGAAATGATTGTTTCCGTACTGCCGCCATGACGATACCGTGGAAGAGTAAGCAATCCAAACCATGGGAGGTCCAAAGGTTATGAAGAAACGATCCTTCATCCTCATTCTGACCGCACTGTTATCGTTAAGCGTTGTGCTGGCCGGTTGTGGAAGCGCTAACAATAAGGGAGGCGGCAGTTCAGCTGCGACAGAGCCTGCCGCGTCTACTTCTGACAACGGCGGGAACACAACCGCAGAGGCGGAGAAACCAACGGAAATTACGATTATGCTGCCGTTAAATACGTCGGAGACGCCGCCGGATACGATCAAAGCTGAGCTGGAGAAGCTGACGAACACGAAGCTGAACTATCAGTTTTTCCCGGCGGACACCTATGAAGAAAAGCTGAACACCGCGTTTGCCACGGGCTCCTTGCCTCAAGTCACCTACCTCAAAAACCAAACCACGTTTATTCAAATGAAAGAAGCGATTAAGGACGGACAGTTTTGGGAAATCGGCCCGTACTTAAGCGAATTCCCGAACCTGAACAAATTAAAGCCGGAAATTCTGAACAACACGAAGGTGGAAGGCAAGCTGTACTCCCTCTATATCGGCAGACCGCTGGCACGCCAAGGGATCATTTACCGCAAAGATTGGGCCGATAAGTTAGGCTTGTCCGCACCGGCCAATGTGGACGAATTGTTTGAAATGGCCAAGGCGTTTACGGAACAAGACCCGGACGGAAATGGCCAAAAGGATACGATCGGAATCGCTGACCGGAACGAGCTGGTCTACGGAGCGTTCAAGACGGTATCCGCTTGGTTCGGTACGCCAAACAACTGGGGCGAGAAGGACGGCCAGCTGCTGCCGGAGTTTATGTTCCCGCAATATATCGATACGATGGATTTCTTTAAGAAGCTGCGGGATAACGGCTACATTAACCAGGACTTTGCAGCGACCAGCAAAACCGATGCCGTCAATATGTTCACAAGCGGCAAGGCCGGGCTCTATATCGGCGGGTCCATGCAGGACATCGATTCGCTGAACAAGGATCTGATCAAAAATGTGCCGGACGCCGTACTCGACACGCATAGCATGGTAGCCGGTCCCGACGGGAAGTTCGCCCAGTGGATGATTCCGGGCTACAACAATATCATTCTGTTCCCGAAATCGGCGGTGAAGGATGAAGCGGAGCTCAAGAAGATTTTGGCGTTCTTTGACAAGATGATGACGCCGGAAGTAGCCAATTTGATGTACTGGGGCATTGAAGGCACGCACTATACGGTCGTAGAAGGCAAAGCCAAGGCTGCGGATAACAAAGAATTGATCGAGCGCGAAGTGAAGCCGTTTAAGGACAGCGTCATCGGGGAACCCGAAACCAACGGCATGTACGAAAGCTACAATACGCTGCCAGGCCGGATCCATGCGGAAGAATTAATCAAGGAGAACGTCAAGGTGGGCGTGCCTGACCCTACGGCGGCGCTGGATTCGCAAACCTACGCGGAGAAGGGCGTGGAGCTGCAGCAGTTGATTACGGACGCCACATATCAATATATTTACGGTCAAATCGACAAGGCGGGCTTCGAGAAAGCGATCGAGCAATGGAAGAGCCGGGGCGGCTCGAAGATTATCGAGGAATATAACGCAGCGAGATAAGAGAGGAAGATTCGTATGAGAGACGCAACAGCTCCTAGTTCACTCGCGCCAAAGCTTCCACCGCCCGAAAGACGTGCGAAGGCCGCACAGCTCCGCAAGCGGCTGTGGAGAAATAAATGGCTGTATGTGATGCTGCTGCCCGGCGTGCTGTATTTCATCATCTTCAAATATTTGCCGATGTACGGGCTGATCATTTCCTTTCAGAACTACAAGCCGTATAACGGCATCCGGGGCAGCGAATGGGTAGGATTGGAGCATTTTCAGCGGCTGTTTACGGAACCGGACTTTATGGTCATTTTGAAAAACACGGTGATTTTGTTTGCGCTCAACTTGTTTATCTATTTCCCGGTGCCGATCATCCTGGCGTTGATGCTAAACGAACTGAGAGGGAACTTCTTCAAAAGGCTGTTCCAGACATTCGTTTACTTGCCGCATTTTATGTCCTGGGTCATCATCGTGTCGATTACCTACGTGATGGTGACGATGGATGGCGGGATTATTAACGAGCTGCTGGTGTACTTCGGCTTTGAAAAGATCAACTTCCTGTTGAATCCCGACTGGTTCCGACCGATGTACATCCTTCAGGTGATTTGGAGGGAGGCCGGCTGGGGGACGATCATTTACCTGGCCGGCATGGCGGCCATCGATCCCGGATTGTATGAGGCGGCACGGATGGACGGAGCCGGCCGGATGCGTCAGGTGTGGCATATTACGCTTCCGTCGATTCGGGGCGTGATCATTACGCTGTTTATTTTAAAAATCGGGCATGTGCTGGATTTGGGCTTCGAGCATGTCTATCTGCTGCTGAATTCGATGAACCGGCAGGTTGCGGAAATTATCGACACGTATGTGTACACCGCGGGGCTGCGGCAGGGGCAATACAGCTACAGCACGGCGATTGGGTTCTTCAAATCCGTCATCGGCCTGATCCTGGTCATGCTGGTCAATAAACTATCCAAGAAGTTCGGGGAGGAGGGCGTTTACTGATGGTGGAGGACCGATCGGTCAGCGGCCGTATTTACGCGGCAATCAATTTTACGCTGCTGGCCATCATTGCGTTGATAACGGTGCTGCCCTTCGTCCATGTCGTGGCCGGTTCATTTACGACAAACGCAGAGCTGGCGGCGAACAAATTCGTGCTGATTCCCAAAGTGTGGAGTCTGGAGGCTTATCGGTTTATTTTTTCAACGAATACGATCTTTAAGGCGATGGGCGTCTCGATTGGCGTCACGCTGATCGGTACGTTGTTCAGCATGCTGCTGACGGCGCTGATGGCTTACGGGTTGGCCCGTAAAGACCTCGACGGCCGGAGAACGATCAATTTTCTGGTTGTCTTTACGATGCTGTTTAACGGTGGGTTGATACCGACGTTTCTGGTTGTGAAGGAGCTGGGGATGATCGATACGTACGCCGCACTGATCATTCCTTCCTCGATCAGCGCGTTTAATATGATCATTCTGAAGAACTTCTTTCAGAACATTCCGGAGGGCTTGGAGGAGTCCGCGCGGATCGATGGCTGCAACGACTTTGGCATCTTGTTCAAAATCGTGCTGCCGCTGTCGATGCCGGCGATCGCTACGATCTCGCTCTTCTATGCGGTTACGTATTGGAATACGTACATGTCGGCGATTTTGTATCTGAACGACAGCGCCAAATGGCCGATCCAGGTGCTGCTGCGGCAAATCGTCGTGCTCGCGAGCGGGCTGGACCACAGCGCTGAGCTGGATGGAACCGTACCGCCGCCGGATCAGACGATCAAGATGGCGGTCATCGTGGTTGCCACTCTGCCGATTCTGCTGGTGTATCCGTATCTGCAGAAGCATTTTGCCAAAGGGGCTTTGCTGGGGTCGATGAAAGGTTGAATGATCCATGGCGATGAAATACGAAGCGGAAGGAGCTGGGAAAAGATGAGGCAACGTCCAGACACTCCCTTGGAATGGGCGAAGAAGGCATGCGATTCGATGATGGACATTTACACGGATGCGGGAACTCTCCCTCCCGCCCATCGCTGGCATTATCATCAAGGCGTCTTTCTGTGCGGCATGGAGCAACTGTGGGAGGTCGTTCAGGATGAGAAGTACATCAAGTACATTCAACAATACGTGGATGATCTGGTGGATGAGCAGGGCAATTTGATGTTCGCTCGCGATGAGCTGGATGCCGTGCAGGCCGGATTGCTGCTGTTCACGTTATACGAACGGACCGGGAAGGCCAAATACCGGATAGCAGCCGATAAACTGCGCTACCTGTTGCTGACGCTGAACCGCACGAGCGAGGGCGGTTATTGGCACAAGGATAAGTATCCTTATCAGATGTGGTTGGATGGTCTCTATATGGCCGGTGTATTTTCGCTGAAATATGCGAATGCGTTTGGGGAAGCAGGGCTTCGGGCAGAGGTGCTGCACCAGGAGAAGCTGATGCGCAAACATATGCGCGATGCCAAGACGGGTTTGCTGTACCATGCCTGGGATGAGAGCCGGCGGATGCTTTGGGCGGATCCGGAAACCGGCTGTTCACCGGAATTTTGGAGCCGCTCGCTGGGCTGGTATGGTTTGGCGTTGTCTCAATTCCTCGATTTGCTGCCGGCAGATGAGCCCGGGCGGGAGGAGCTCGCGGGGGCGTTATCGAGTTTCGTGGATGCGCTGATCCGTTATCAGGACAAGGAGAGTGGGCTTTGGTATCAGGTGGTCGACAAAGGCGATCGGCCGGATAACTGGCTGGAAACGTCAGGCTCCTGCCTGTTCGTATACACCCTGGCGAAGGCGGTGCAGCAGGGCCTTGCCGGTGAAGACGCCGGGCAAGCCGCATTGAGGGGATATGAAGGGCTGACCCGGGTGGTGGAATGGGACGATAAAGGCCGTTTGGTGCTGCCGGATATCTGTATCGGCACATCGGCCGGGGATTATGACCATTACGCTGCGCGCCCGAAAGTGAAAAACGATCTGCACGGGGTTGGCGCGTTTGTGATGGCCTGCACCCAAATGGAAATGTTCCTCAGCAGAATGGAGGATCCCGCGGATGTGCACATATAATATCGTTGATTATGGTGCGGTGAAGGACAGCGGGGTTCCGGCAACCGCGGCCATCGCGGCCGCGATTACGGCGGCAAGCGAAGCCGGAGGAGGCACGGTGGTCGTGCCGGCCGGGACGTTCGTGACCGGAGCGATTTTCCTGAAGAGCCATATCGAGCTTAGGTTAAGTCCCGGGGCGGTGTTGTCCTTCAGCACCAACCCGGATGATTATCCGGTCGTAAAGTCAAGATGGGAAGGGGTGCAACGGGAGGTTCATGCCTCCTGTATCTACGGGGAAGATCTCGAGAATGTGACCGTCACGGGGAGCGGCTGCATCAACGGGAACGGCCAGCCCTGGTGGGAGAAGCAGCGCAACCGTCCGGAGGAGCTGCACTATCCGCGTCCGAAGCTGATCAGCTTCGACCGCTGCCGGCGGGTGACGATCAGGGACGTTTCGCTGGTCGACTCGCCCAGCTGGACGGTCAACCCGATTCGCTGCCACAACGTGACGATCGACAACGTATCGATTCTGAACCCGGCGGATTCCCCCAATACGGATGGAATTAACCCGGAATCGTGCTCGAATGTGCGAATCAGCAACTGCCATATCGATGTCGGGGACGATTGTATCGCGATCAAGGCAGGCACCGAAGAAACGGCGGAGCGGGTTCCCTGTGAGAACATTACGATCACAAACTGCACGATGATTCATGGTCACGGCGGGGTGGTGATCGGGAGCGAGATGAGCGGAAATATCCGGAACGTGACGATTTCGAACTGCGTCTTCCAGCACACGGACCGCGGCATCCGGCTCAAGTCCCGACGCGGCCGCGGAGGTATCGTCGAGGATATCCGCGTCAGCAACCTCGTCATGGAAAACGTGATCTGTCCGTTTATTATGAATCTGTATTATTTCTGCGGTCCACGCGGCAAGGAGAAATACGTGTGGGACAAAAATCCTTATCCCGTTACGGAGGAAACTCCGCAGTTCCGGCGGATTCATTTCTCCGACATCACGGCGCGCGAGGTGCACGCCGCTGCCGGCTTCTTGTACGGGTTGGCGGAGCAGTACATTTCCGAAGTCACCTTCGACCAAATCGAGATTTCCATGGCGAAGGACGCGGTTCCCGGCCGCCCCGCCATGATGGATGGAATCGAGGAGACGGCACGGCGCGGGTTCTACCTGGGAAATGTGCGGGACGTACGATTTAACCAAGTGTCGATTGAAAACCACGAGGGTCCGGCTTTTTATATCGAAAACGGGGAAGACGTTGAACTGACGGCGTGCCGCTCGAAGCGGACCGCCAAGCCGGAACCCTTAGTGGAGCGGCACTAGAAAAAGTTGGACAACACCCGTTTGATTTCGCTTGGGCTGACGATTTCCGGGCCAAAGAAGGTTTTGGCACGCTGGCTGTCCGACCAGGGCTCGATCGTCATGGCATCTTTGATGCCGGGAGTCTTCCAGGTTTTTACTCTTTCAAAGGACATTCCTGTGTTTAAAGCATGGATATGATTGATCCAAATCGGTTCTTTGACATGGATAAACTCATGGGGCACCTTTAGCGCGTCACGCCAGCTGAAATTCGGCCGCTGACCTTGCAGAAACTTCCCGACATCATGGATTGTCGCGCCGTAGCTCGGCAGCCAGAAGAAAAATTTGCCCAGCCGGTGTTGCACCGAATCGTAAATGTAGCCGTATTGGGGGACCAATGCGGCTGTATTTTTTTTCGGCGTATAAGCGTGCAGTCTGCGGATGAAATCTTTGTGGTACATATCGTCGCTCGATAGATACACCCGGTAGTAGCAGTCATAGCCTGCGATATCTTCGGAAACATGGGCATAATAACCCCTTGGCGTCACAAACTGAATATTTCTAGGCAGAGGTACGTACCGGTCGAGGATTTCCCGGATTATTCGCTCGGAGGCGGGATCGTAGATGACATAGCAGGAAAAATCTTGCGAGGTTTGCAGCTGCAAGCTTTTTCGCGTGTAGGTCATGAACAGAGCCAGCCTTTTCTCAATCCAGTTTCGAGTTGTCCGTTCCGGCGTTCCTCCCCAATCGTTAAAATGAATCTCAATGATTAGTTTCTTCTGTTTGCCCCCATTCTCTGGCATAACGGTTCAGCCTCCTTCAATTTCACGCCGCGAAGATTTATTTCAATCTTCTAGCATCTTATGCGAGAATCTGATTTTGGTATGGACAGGAGGTGTGCACTTTTCGGGTCGATGGCGCAAATATCGGGATTCCCCTCCCAAGCAGGAATAGGGTGCTATAATGATTGGCGTACAAACCGATCTACAGGGGGAGGACATGAACGATGCTCGAACAAACGGATCGCTCGCGGGTGAAAGGCTTTCTCCGCGCAGAGGGAACAAAAATCGTCAACGGGGATGGAGAAGAGATCCTGCTGACGGGCTGGGGACTGGGCAATTGGCTCTTGTGCGAAGGTTATATGTGGTTATCCCATCACTCCCGGTTCGATCGCCCGCGGCGGATTGAGGCCGTCATTCAGGAATTGGCCGGAAGGGATTATGCTGAGCAGTTCTGGAAGCGTTTCCGAGAGAACTATGTGACCCGCGAAGATATTCGGCGGATGGCGGAGCAGGGATATAACTCGGTCCGCATTCCTTTGAATTGGAGAGTGCTGATGGAGGATGAACCGGGCATTCGCTGGAAAGAGGACGGATTTGCATTGATCGACCGTTGTTTGGATTGGTGCGAGGAGTTTGGCCTCTACGCCTTCTTGGATTTGCATGGGGCGCCAGGCGGACAGACCGGAGCCAATATTGACGACTCGGTAGACGATTTCCCTCGCCTGTTCACCGATGAAGACAACTGGAACAAAGCGATCGAGCTGTGGAAAGAGCTGGCCCGGCGGTACCGTGATCGCTGGATCGTCGGCGGATACGACCTGCTAAATGAACCAGTTCGTCCCGGTCTGATGGAAGGCAAACACGAGGATTTTCTCGTTCGGCGGCTGGCGGCGTTTTATGAGGAAGTGATCGCGGCGATTCGGGAGATTGACGACCGGCATCTGCTGTCAGTGGAAGGGCATCATTGGGCGACGAATACGGCTGTTTTTTATAAACGTTACGATCCCAATATGGTGATCCATTTCCATCGGTACGCCTGCAAACCCGGCAAAGAAGCGTACGAGGAGTTCCTGGCGCTGTCCGAGGCGTTGGACCAGCCGCTATGGCTCGGCGAGACCGGGGAGAACGAACTGGAGTGGTTTGCGGCGATGTATCCGCTAGCCTTGTCGCTGGGGATCGGTTATAACTTATGGCCGTGGAAGAAGATGGAGCGAGCGAACTCGCCGTATTCGGTCAACAAACCCGAGGGCTGGGACGAGCTGCTTGCTTATGTCGAAGGTGGAGCACGGCCCAGTTATGAACGTGCGCGGCAAATTCTTGATGCTTATTTGGAAAACATTAAGGTAGAGAACTGTACTCCCCGTCCAGAGGTGACAGCGGCGGTGTTCCGCAAGCCGGGCTGCCGGGTTCGCGGCACGGATTATGATGAGCTGCCAGGCAGAGGCATCTCGTTCAGCGGACGCCGCACGGAAGGGAACATTTATAAGTACCGGGCCAAAACGGGCATGAAAATTGTGCCGATCTCGGATGAGCCGCAACCTAAGAAATTTGGGTTTGACTGCGGCTGGCAAAATCTCGCTCTGGAGCTTACGGACGGCGAGTTTGCCGCCTATTCGTTCTGCGGCATCGAAGCGGGCAACACGGCGACGCTGGAGTTGATTTGCCGGGAAGATGCGGTGATCACTCTAAAGCAAGATGGGGTTGAGAGAGGGCGTATGACGCTTTCTCCAAGCCGTGATGTCGGCCGCTTCAGCGTCGTGCTTGGCGAGGCAGCGGATACCACGCTGACCGTCAGTGTGGAGGCGGGCCGAATCGAATTACATGCCATAACAGTGGAATAAAATGAAAAAAAAGGCTTGACTCTTTTCGCGGTGCATGATATTTTATATCTTGTCGCCGCGAAAAATGGTTTAACGGCTTTCGCGGAGAGGTAACACTAAGCGGTCGTGGCGGAATTGGCAGACGCGCACGGTTCAGGTCCGTGTGGGCTAACCCCCCGTGGAGGTTCGAGTCCTCTCGACCGCATTCGTTCAACTGTAAGAAGCTCTTGAATTCTCCTGTAGAATTTAAGAGCTTTTTTGCATACTAGGCATGAACAGCGGATCTGCCCCTTTCGGTCCGTTCTTTTGCAGCCTGATCCCGTTGGATCAGAGGGGAAGAAGAACCAAGGTGAGCATTCTGATCGAAAGGGATAATCATTCAAGAAGTGCGGGCAGGAGACCAACGATCCAAGCGAGGTGAGGCCGAATTGTTCCGAGTGGCGGTTTGTGATGATGAAGAGCGGCAGCGTGAGCAGATCAAGCAAATGTTGCTTACGTTAATCCGGGAGCTTCAGCATCTGGATGAGCAAATCATCGAAGATCACCATTCAACCGAGCGGCCAGGCAAGATGGTTTAACATTCAGCCTTCCTTGGCCGGGCGGACGATTACCGTGAACACGGAAGGAAGCGGCGGCTTCATCGTATATGACGAACAAGGGTTGATGGTTCACTCGTCGATCATTAGTAAGCAGCCTTCCATGAAACTGCCGGCCGGCGGGAAATAACCTTATTGAACTCAAAAGCCGCTAGCCGGGCATATGTTGCCGGGCAGCGGCTTTTTTCAGCGCTTAGGAGGGTTCCGGGCAGAAGGCAGGGTTTACGGTGGATAAATATTGTGCGTAACCCGGATCAAGCCTAGCCAATTCGGCAAAATAGCTGCCGATCCCATGATTGGTAGATAATGAAGTATCGGCGAAGTACAAGGGGTAAGAGGCGGGGACATGTCGGTAGTAGTAGGTTTTCGCTTGTTTGGGCAGCTTGAACACAGTCGGAGGGATGTGGGTCACCGCATCAAATTCGTTATGAATTCGGTAACTGTTCGGGACGTACTGAGTAAAAGCTTGAACGAAATCCGGGTCTCCAACGCGGGGAGAACCAAACGTAAACAGGATGGGAACCCGGTTCGTATTGGCGGCGATATCCATGGCACATAGCGTAGCTAAAGCGGCCCCGAGGCTGTGACCGGTGAGATATAACGTTTTGTCCTCTGGCAGCCAGCGCAGCGCCGAGTGAATCTGGCGGCGGGCCGATGCATAAATCCCGGTAAATCCCCGGTGCGTGCTGCCGGCATCCTTGGCCCATTTGAATTTCTGCTGGGTTGCGATGGCATCGGCGATCCAATTGGAGGCCGAGCTTGTTCCCCGGAAAGCGATGATGATCTCATCCGGCGAATGCCAAATAAATCCGAAGCGTTCCCATACTCCGATCAAAGATTTCGCTTCAAGCGTATCGTACAGCGCATAGGGAGGCGGAAGGACAAATGAACCGTCCGGATTTTTGAATTGCGCATAGGTCTGGCTGCACACTGCGGCTAAGAACATCGCGCGCTGGACTTGATTCTGGTTAAGTTCCATATTCCACCCTCCCTGCGTCTTCCTGATTTCAAATATATTAAGCGCAAGGAAGGAAGATGCTATAGTACGCCATTGACCCGGTCTTATATAATAGGGACGACGACTCCTATAGGAAGGTAAGGGTGGCAGTATGGTGTGGTTAATTCTAGTCATTATTCTAATCTTGGCATTTGGTTTGATCGCGACGATAAGGATCGGGCAATCGCAAAGCAACCGGGAGGAAAATCCGCGTTATACCCAACAAACGGGCCGAAATTGGCTCCGGCTGGGCGTGATGTACGCCATCGGCGTGCTGGCGGTTGTGCTGGTCTTAATCCTGTTTATTTAGAGGCGGAATACGCCGTGAATTATCGGCTGAACCTGCGGTGACGTTGAAGCGGCGGGATTTCGCCGTTTCAACTTTTTATGTAACCGCTGTCATCAGAAGTGAACATTCATGGTGGAGGGGCTTGCGACAGGGCTGGAAAGCCGATTACGCGAACTGTCAGTTCCGGTGCGGTTCCAAAGTATTTTTACCGGGGACAAAAGGTTGCTGATGCTGCTGAATTTTTCCGGTGCGTACAGCCAGGAAGTGATCGAGGCGATTCGCGAGTACGCGCGGAACAAGGCGGAGGCAATGCCGGAGACAACGTGGGTTATCGGCGGCGAATTTACAGAGCTGAGCGACTTGGGGAAAGTGTATCGGGATGATTGGCAGAAGCTGCTGGGCTTTCGGTTTTATTTTCCGGGGAAAACCGTCCTACAGGCGGATGAGCTGCCTCCGGCTCGCGCGCTTCCTGCGTTCGACATGAAGGAACTGCTGTCCGGACTGAAGCGGGGGCAGGCGGAGGAAGTATTCGCGAGATTGCGGGAGCTCGCCGCCGAAGCGGCCGGCAGTTACTTGCAAACGCCTTTTGAATTCAAATCGTTCCTGGGGAACGCTGTCTTCCATGTCACCATTGCCACCTTGGAGCTTCACTGTGAAGCGAAGGAACTGGACGGATTAAAATACGCTTATTTCAAAGCGATCGATGAAGCCCGGGATGCCGCCGGTCCCGTTCTGGGCGAAGGTGACGATCATTATCGCTATTACTTGGCGGTGGACCGGATACAACATGATTTTTTACCTGTCGGGGATTCAAAATATCGAGCCAACGATTTACGAAGCGGCCAAAATCGACGGGGCGTCGGCGGTTACACAGTTTTTCCGAATTACGATTCCGCTCCTGAAGCCGATTATTTTATTTACCTCGATCACCTCGACGATCGGCACGCTGCAGCTGTTCGACGAAGTGATGAACATTACGCAGGGCGGACCCGGGAATGCCAGTTCTACGATCTCGCAATACATTTACAATCTATCGTTTAAATACTCGGCGAATTTCGGGTATGCGGCAACGGTGTCGTATTCCATCGTAGTGATGATCGTTCTCTTATCCATCATCCAGTTTAAAGTGGCAGGTGATCGCGATGCTTAGGGCGGCCAAACGAATTTCCATGTACGTATTCCTTGCCGTAGCGGCGTTTGTCTCGATTTTTCCGTTTCTATGGATTATTGTGAGCTCGACAAACCCGTCGGTGGACGTCACCCGGGGCAAGCTGCTGCCGGGCTCCCATTTTGGGGCAAACCTGCGCAACCTGCTGGATTCCGTTGATATCCTAAATGCGCTTAAGAATTCGCTGGCCGTCTCCGTCTCCACGACGCTGCTCGCCCTGCTGATCGCTTCACTGGCGGGTTATGGCTTCGAGATTTACCGCAGCAAAGCGAAGGACATGGTATTTAACGTGCTGCTGCTGTCGATGATGCTGCCTTTTGCGGCTTTGATGGTGCCGCTCTACCGCATGTTCGGCCGAATTACCAATCTATTGCCCTTGATCGGTATCGACACGCTGGCCGCGGTTGTGCTGCCGACGATGACGACAGCGTTTCTGATCTTCTTCTTCCGCCAGAGCACCAAGATGTTCCCGAAGGAGCTGCTGGAAGCGGGCCGGATCGACGGTTTATCCGAGCTGGGGATGTTCTTCCGCGTTTATGTGCCTACGATGAAGACAACGTATGCGGCAGCGGCGATTATCACGTTTATGAGCAGCTGGAACAACTATATGTGGCCGCTGATCGTGCTGCAAACACCTCAGAAGCAGACGGTGCCGCAGCTGATCTCCACGCTGGGTTCCAGCTATTCACCGGATTACGGGCTGATCATGCTGGCGATTGTCATTTCGACGCTCCCGACGGCCATTGTTTTCTTCGTGATGCAGAAGCATTTTGTGGCCGGGATGATCGGGTCGGTGAAATAATGAGGGGCTCGCCATTAATGATAAGTTGGCAGCCAATCCCCATGCGCTTCGATCAAGTCATCACACATCGCGATAATATCGTCGATGGACAGCTCAGCGGACGTGTGGGGATCCAGCATGGCGGCATGGTAGATATGCTCCTTCTTGCGGGTGATCGCCGCCTCGATCGTCAAGAGCTGGGTATTGATGTTCGTCCGGTTTAAGGCAGCGCATTGCGGCGGCAGATTTCCAACATAGGTAGGAGTTACGCCGCTGGCATCCACGAGGCAGGGAACTTCCACGCAGGCTTCGGCCGGGAGATTCGGAATCAGCCCCGTATTCATGACGTTGCCGCCGATTTTGAACGGGACATTGGTTTCAATGGCTTCCATGATGTACGAAGCATATTCGTGCGTGCGCTCATGCGTCAGTTCCCGGTTGCCGACGAGCTCCTCGCGCATGCGCTCCCAATTCGAGATTTGCTCGACGCAACGGCGCGGGTATTCATCCAGCGGAATTTGAAAACGTTCGATTAGTTCAGGATAGTTCCGTTTGATGAAGTAAGGATGATATTCGGCGTTATGCTCGGATGATTCCGTAACGTAGTATCCAAATTTCAGCATCAATTCGAACCGAACCATATCATGATGCGGCTGTTTTTGCTTCTGTGCCGCAAGGCGTTTGATTTCGGGATAGAGGTCAACGCCGTCCCGGGTAACTTCGAGCAGCCAAGCCATATGGTTGATGCCCGCGATTTTCGCCTGAACACCTGTAGCGTCCAGCCCCAGGCTGCTGAACAATCCTGGCACGCAAACCTGCACGCTGTGGCAGAGACCAACGGTACGGACCTGTCCATACGTATTCATGACGTTGGTTAGCACAGCCATCGGGTTCGTGTAGTTGAGGAATAAGGCGTCCGGGCAAACTTCACGGATATCCGCGGCAAAGTCCAGCATGACAGGAATCGTCCGCAGGTTGCGGAAAATGCCGCCGATCCCCACTGTATCGGCGATCGTTTGGCGCAGCCCGTATTTCTTCGGAATCTCAAAATCCGTAATCGTACACGGATCGTATCCGCCGACCTGGATGGCGTTGATCACGTATTTCGCGCCTCTCAGCGCTTCCTTCCGGTCGGTGAAGGCTTTCACGACGCATGTGCTGCCGCTGCTGTGCTTCAGATTGTTTAGCATGTTCTCCGAATCTTTGAGGCGCTGCAGGTCGATATCGTACAAAGCCAGCTCGAAGCCCTGCAACGCGGGAGTCAACATGCAATCGCCTAACACGTTTTTGGCGAATACCGTACTTCCAGCCCCGATAAATGTAATTTTGGACATGTTAGATCTCCTCCTTTTTCCTCCTCAATATAGCTCTCCACCTGAAAGAAAGGTATGGAGGAATGAAAGGGAAGTATGGAGGAATGTTGTATTTTGGCCTGCCATCCCTTACGCTAGGGAGAGCAGGCCATTATGCTTTCAGGAGGTTGTGGTGATTGATTCCCGAGCACGACTTGTTTGAAGTCCATATGAACCCTGATGACCGGGAGCGGGACATCACGGTCTTGTTTAGCGGACAAGGGCGGCCGCACCCGAACCATCGCATCGGGCCGTCCGTGCATGACTATTTTTTGCTGCATACGGTGTTTGAAGGGAAGGGGACGTATACCTGGGGAGGACAGGAATATTCTTGCCGGACGGGGGATACCTTTGTCATTTTTCCAGAGGGATTGTTCACTTACGAGGCGGATTCCCTAGATCCGTGGCATTACGCATGGGTTGCGTTAAGAGGACCGGGGGTCCTTCGGCAGCTGGCGGATGTCGGCATTACGCCGGATAAACCGGTGGTTAGCTCCGGGGAGCCGGAGGAATTACGGGAGCTTTACGCTCGCCTGCGATCATCGTTCCGCCAAAGCGATCACCCGCATTTGGAAAGCCTCGAGGCGGCAGGCTGGGTGACGCTGCTGCTTCATCATTTTGGGGTTGCGAACCGGGAACACCTGCCTCGTTCCGCTGCGAAGGAGCCGGCAATGATCGACCGGCAGGTGGAGCAGGCGATCCGTTGGTTCCAGCTGCAATATCCGCAGCAAATCGGCATTGAAGAGCTGGCGCGCAATTTAGGGTACCATCGGGCCCATCTGTTCAGCGCCTTCAAGGCCCGGACAGGACTGTCGCCGAAGCAGTATTTAACGAAGGTAAGGATCGAAAAAGCGAAGGAGCTGCTCGCCGGCCCGTTAACCATCGACCAAATCGCTTCCTCTGTTGGTTTTAACGATGCCTTGTACTTCTCGCGGCAGTTTAAGAAATCCACGGGTATGTCCCCTAGTGAATATCGCAGCGGGAACGGGAGGGGATGAGAGGGCAAGCGCTCTAAATACATAAAAGGCGTTGTGCGAACAACGCCTTTTGGGTTTAGCTTTATTCACCTGACCAACGCTGCAGCACCATCAGCGCGGCTCCCGTGGCTACGGCGGATTCAGTCAGCTGCCCTTGGGTAAAGAGCGGATTGTACTCGGGGTAATGGTAGGCATTTTGCTTGGCGACCTCAACCGCGGTATCGAAGACGAGCGGGTGGGCGCTGATCAGAGGGCCGCCTAGCACAACGTATTCGGGGTGCAAAGCATTAATCAAATTGGCCAATCCGGTTCCGAGGCAAACGGCCGTTTCCTGAAATTGTTCCTTAACCAGCGGATCATCCTGCGACAGAGCGTCCACAAGGGTGGCGAAGTTGATCTGCTCCGGGGCTAGGCCGGACAACACGCTGCTGCGGCCGGCTTTCAGCTCTGCACGTACCCGATCTTCCAGCGCAGGTACGGACACAAAAGCTTCCAACGCGCCGGAGTTGCCTTTATTGCGGAGCTTTGGCCCATTCATCTGAATGATCATTTGCCCAATCGCTCCCTCGGTATCGGCGGCGCCCCGGAGAATCCGGCCTTCCGACATGGCGGCTGAACGGATATTTACGCCAACATGCACATAAAGGGCATGCCGGATTGTATCCGAGCGCAGCGCCCAGTGTTCGCCGATCAGCGCTGTGTTGGCGCCGTTGTCAAGCTTGGCGGGGATTCCGAGCCTTTCTTCAAGCATGGCACAGATCGGGACATGGCTCCAGTAAGATGCGGGGAACCACTCCGGTTCGAGGATGATGCCGTTTTGGTGATCCAGCGGGCCCACCGCCCCGATGCCGAGACCCAGAACGTCGGCGGATGTGATGCCGTGCTCTTGAAGAAACGTCTTGGCGGTGTCGGCAACAAGGTCAGACAGCACCTCCGGCGTCATGTGTTCGTCCATTTTCCAGCGGGCCCGCGACAACGGGGTCAAATGCATGTCATACAATCCGAGGACCGAGTAAATTCGGGAAATCTCCAGCCCCAAGATATACCGATACTTCGGATTGGTCTGGAACAGGATCGGCTTGCGGCCGCCGGTCGAGTTCCCCAGCCCGGAGATGACGAGCAGCCCCCGGGAGGTCATCTCCTCCAGGAACCGCGTCATGCTGCTGGGGGTGAGCGGAAATTCGTTCATTAAATCGGCTTTGGAGACGGTGCCGAGAAATGCAATTCGATCATAAATCTGCTTCTTAATTGAAGGATTGGAATGAGTCAACATCGATAAAGGTCTCCATTTCCAAGTTCATACATCGGGATATTTTCAAGTATCAAGTATAAAGGGAGTTAGAGCTTAATACCAGCCCCTCTGAACTATCATCTGCATGTTGGACTAGGTATTTTTTGTTGACTCTTTAAAAAATAAGTGATAATATAAATTCTGTTGCTGCAAACGATGCATCAACCCATATATATGCGGTCGTGGCGGAATTGGCAGACGCGCACGGTTCAGGTCCGTGTGGGCTAACCCCCCGTGGAGGTTCGAGTCCTCTCGACCGCATCTTATAAAGAACAGCCTCGCAAACTCGCTCTTCGGAGCGGTTGGGAGGCTGTTTTTTCATGGGTTCGTGCTAAGATACCCCGTTAGATTGTCCAGTACTTTATAGGATAACCGTCCCCTTGCTTCCCGGGTGAAACCCGATACTTTCGCGGTATAGATGATTTGGGGGTAGCGGTGAAGCTCAGCTTTGAACTCCCCGGCACCGTCCGCGTCAAAAATCGCATAGTTTCCGCTCGCTTGGACCCATTCCCGAAAGGCAGCGGCATCAAATGGTGCACCCAGAGAGGTATTCACCAAAATTTTACCATGCCCCAAAGCGGCGAATTCTTCGGGCCCAAGGAGCTGGGTGTTTCTAGGCAAATGCATGGAGATGATTTCTGAGGTTTGCAGCAGATCGTGAAGCGGAGCATATGCATACCCTGCCTGCTCGCAATCCGGTTTGCGGCTCCGGCTGAAATATTGGACTTGCATGCCGAAGGCGGAAGCCCGATGCGCTAAAATTTTGCCGGTCGCGCCCATCCCGATGATCCCCAGCTTGCGCTGCTGCAGCTCAATCGGTTCACTTTGCCATTGGTGCGGGCCCAAGCCTTTGAGCAAACGGATGAGCTCGCTCAAAATGAATTCGGCAACCCCTTCATCGCCGTAATCCCGGACGCCACGAACCTCGATGCCGCGGGCCCTTGCCGCAGGGATATCGACGTTGGCCGACCGCTCATCATACAGGCTGCAGCACATTCCGATATATCGAATCGCAGGGCTCTTTGCGATCACCTCATCATCGATTCTCGTTCTCCAGGATACCAAGACACAATCCGCTCCTTGGATCCTTTCCATTAACTCGTCTTTGCTTTGCGGATCGTGGTCAAACCGGAGGATGGGCTGTTTCGAGTGCTTTTGCAATTCCTCGAAGGCCCAGGCTTCGAGCCCAACGTTGTCCGCGCATACAATTTGGTTAAACATGATTTCTACTAAAACCTCCCTGATCCAGCAGCTTACGCACGTCACATGCTTGTTTTCTACTATATCACGAAGTGACGGTTTCTCGCTGAACCCTCCAGTAGAAACGCCATAAGGACCTTATTCCGGGAGGGTTTCCAGCAGTAGTTCAGCCAGTCGGCACCCCTTGGAAAGCAGGTCGGTTGCATCAAACGGGGAGGGGCCAATCGGCGGAAACCAGTCTTCTTGCTCCGCAAGCGTTCGCGGGTTTGGAACGCCATCCGGTTTGGCGGCGTCAGCTGGATCCCAAGGAACAGACCCCGCTTTCTCGACGAGGGGCCATACTTGCGAATCCCCGCTCATCGAGATGTATCTTACCATCGCCGCCGCTTCTGTCATGTGACGCAACAGACCGGCTGCCTCCTCGCTGAAACCGGAAACGACAAGCAAACGCAAGGCAAGCAGCGAGTTATGAAACCGGGTTAATCCCTGCAAGTAGGCATACGCCTTTACGTTCTGCGGCACCGGCAGCTCCAGCAGCGCCTCCTCCAACCGATCGGCTGATTGGTCCAAGAGCTGGAGCCATGCGGCGTGGCGCTGTTCCATTTCAGCGATCGTCTCCTCGTAACCATACATCGGTTCTTCACCTCGATTGTTCCGATTCATTATCTGAAGATACTTTAATCGATGAAATGCATTTCAGGTCAACCCTTTATTGGCGGAAAAAAGAGAAGGGTGAAGTGAACGATGGAGGCGGCTAAATAAGTGCGGAAAAAGGGTTGTTCCGTCAAGCTGCTGCGAAAGGGCTTATTCCTTCCAAGGCGAATGATGGATGCAGTCGCAGAAGTTAGTCCGTTTAAAGTGAATTTTACCCGCGGCATCCCCGCTTGCACCTCAAACTGCTGGGGGTCGAAGACGTCGTCGAATACTTGGTATCGGGGGAGGCGGACTTTGCCGTGACGATCCTGCAGGAGGAAGACGAACGGTTTGCGGTCATTCCTCTCTATAATGAAGAATTCTATTTCGTCGCTTCGCCGGATCATCCGCTCGCCGGGCAATCCTCCGTCGATTTCAAGCGGATTGCGCAAGAGCCGGTGGTGATGTTTCCCGAGACGCATCGCTGCCGCCAACTGGTTGATGCGGCTTGTGCAATCAAGGGGTTTACGCTGCACCCCCACATCGAAACAACCACCATCGATTCCTTGCTGCAGCTAGTCCGTTCCGGCGCAGGCGTAACGATCCTGTCCAAGACGCTGTTGGAAATGTACGATTTGGAAAAATTATGCCTCCTTCCGCTGCGGAATCCTTCTTTGACCCGGAAGGTAGGGATCGTGTACCTGAAGGATAAATACCTTGGTGCGGCGGCACGGGAATTTATTACGCTAATTCAAGAACGGGTCCAGACGTTGAAGAAGATCCAGGTGCAGGGCTGATGGGAAGAGAGCCGACCCCTGGGGAGAGAAGTCTGATTTAAGGCTTCACTCTACGGGGGTCTTTTTTTATAGGTTGGATCAAGCTCAGGTAAGGGCGGCGTAGCGCATGTTTCCGGACAGGGACAGTCATACTAGCAGAAAGGAGGCTGGTGTGGATTGACGGCGGGAGAAATCGCTTTTTACTTTCTGCTGTATGCGTTATTTGGCTGGCTGCTCGAAAATGTGTACAACCTTTTTACGCAAGGCGAGTTCTGGAAGGAAGGTTTTATGAAAGGACCGTTTAAGCCGATGTACGGCGTTGCCCCAGTTCTGTTGCTGTGGCTTGTCCAGGAGGGTGGAGGACACCGGCTACTGCTTACCGGATTGCTGTGCTTAATCATCCCCACCGTAGTGGAAGGAGTTAGCGGCTGCTTGCTGCTGATGTTGTTTGGTCGGAGATGGTGGGATTATTCGGGGTTGCGCTTCCAGCTTGGCGGCCATATTTGTCTGAAGTTTTCGTTGTATTGGGGCGTTCTGTCGGTATTCACGCTGAAAGTGGTGCACCCGCTGGCGGAACAGGCCTATCGAAGCGTTTCTCCTGTATGGCCGGTGGTTGGGCCGGCGCTACTATTGTTATTTGCCATTGATCTGGCGTGGACCTGTCTTACGCGGCGAAGAGAATATCGCGGGAGCTTGATCTAGCCCATCGTTGCTTAAGAGAAAGGAGGAAGCCTCATGTCCTATTTCAAAAAACTGGTTCGACGGATCCCAATACTGGCTGCCGGTGGTCTTGCCGCGCTGTTGCTAACGGCCTCGATTAGCGGACAAGCCGCGCCGACAGCAAATAATTTAGCAGAGAACCCGGGCACGGAATCAAGTGAACTGAAGTCAGAAACACAAGATCATAAGGCCGCCCTCAAACCGCGATCCGCTTCCCACAAGGTGGCGGTGATTATCGACGATTTAGGGAACGGGATGGCCGGTACAGAGGAAATCCTCAACCTGCCGATCAAATTAACCGTGGCGGTCATGCCATTCCTGGAAACGACGCAGGAGGATGCCCGGCGGGCGCATGAGTACGGGCACGACGTGATCATTCATATGCCGATGGAGCCCAAGCAAGGGAAGGCGGAATGGTTGGGACCTGGGGCGATCCTCTCCAGCATGACAGACGAGGAGATCCGGCAAAGGGTTGAAGCCGCGATTGACCAAGTTCCCTATGCCATCGGGATGAACAATCATATGGGCTCGAAGGTGACTGAGGACGAGCGGGTGATGTCGGTGATTTTGGAGGTATGCCGCGAGCGGGGGTTATTTTTCATTGACAGCAAAACGAACTCTCGGTCCGTTGTTCCCCGCTTAAGCGAGAAGATGGGGCTGCCCCGGCTGGAAAACGATATTTTTCTGGACGATGTAGGCAGCGAAGCGCATGTTACGAAACAACTGCGGCAGGTCCTGAACATCCTAAATAAAGGTAAGCGCAATAGCTGCGTAACGATCGGGCATGTAGGGGTACAGGGTAAGAAAACCGCGGCCGCCTTGAAAAAGAACATCCCAATTTTACAGGCTGAAGGTGTCCAATTCATCGGGACGAGTGAGCTGGTCTGGGAACAAATTAGTCCCAGCCTTCAGCTGGGACCGGGGTTTACATTACCGTAAAGTATTCGGCGATGCCGCGATACAATGCTTCGGCAATCTTCTGTTGACCGCGTCTGTTCGTGAGGATAGCGCGGTCTTCCTCGTTGCTGAGGAAGCCCATCTCTACAATTACAGCCGGACAATCGATATGGTTCAATAAATAAAACGGCTTGCCAAGCTCCGGGGTTCGGGAAACGTCCAGCTGGTAAAACCGCTCCAGCGACCGTTGAATCGAAGCGGCTAGTATGGCGCTGCGTCCTTCATTATGATGGAGCACAAGCGGTCCGCGTTTGGCCGGACTCCGTCCCCAGTTGACATGCAGGCTGACGACGATCGAAGCGGGCAACTGTTCGCTAAGTTCCTTGCGCTGCGCCAAATCCCGCAGGTGCCGCGAGCGGCTTGGAAGCCAGCGGTTGTCGTCGCTTAAGGCGTAATCACCAGTCCGGTTGAGAATCGCGCGGTAGCCGTGGCTTCGGAGGACGACGTAAAGCCGACGCCCGATTTCGAGATTGATGTCCTTTTCGAGATATTGTTTATAAGACGTGCCGCCGTCGATTCCGCCGTGGCCGGCATCGATCAGAATCACCGGCTCGGGGAAGGCATGCCTGAGGTCGTTGCCTTCATCCGCCGCGGCCGGAGCGATGCCGCTTCCCAAGGCAATGGAGACCGTCAACGTTAGCGTTAACAGGCATCGTATCATTTTTCCCATTTGTCTCACCTTTCAGGAGATACTTCCTCTATAGAGTGAACCTGCGGCGGGGAAATCATGCATTCCGCGGCTGCGGTCATACGTCTGGGGATTTGCGGGTTTAAGGTGGAGGGAATCGGCGCAAACTAGGGCTAACGAAGAACGACAATGCGAGAAAGGAGCTTATCTCCATGGCCAAAGGTGACGAATTGGTCAAATATATCACCGAACGGGTAGTAGATTACGTGGAAACCCCGCGGGAAATCCGCCGCGAGCGGTCGAAGGCGAAGGAACCGTGGAGCCGGCGCTGGTTCGGCATGATCCCGTCCTCCATCTCCCTGTGGGCCGGGCAGCTTCCCAAGCCAAAGAAGAAAGAAGCCCAGAGAAAAGAACAGGCTTCTCACTCACGGAAAGTTTGAGTAAGCCGAAGCTGAACCCGGTTATTGATGACAGCCGCCTTCTGTCCCGAAAGGGAGAGGGCGGCTGTTTTTAGATGCGCTTGGGAGCCGGGGATATTCTTTCTTTGTCATTGCCATCGTCATCTTCGCCTTCGTGCCCATTTGCCCTGCACCAACTCATCCCCCTCGCGCCAACTCATCCGCTAACTGGACCAACAGGTGAACGCCTTCACGAATTTGTGCCTCATTCTTAAACGAAAAGCTGAGTCGGATCCGGTCATCCATTTCCCCCAAGGGATCACAAATCGTTCCGGGGACGAACGTCAACCCGCGGCGGACGCCCTCGGTGAGCAGTTGATTGGAGCTTAAGCCTTCAGGAAGGCGGACCCACAAGTTTAATCCGCCTTGCGGACGGTACCACTGCCATCCGGTGCCGGCGGCAAGCGCTTGCTCCATCACGTCCCGGCGAATCTGCAGCGCCGTCCGAAGCTTCTCCAGGTGCTGCTGGAGCCGCTCGGACTCGAAGCAGTGCTGGAACAGCTTCTGGTTGACCAGCGGCGTGCCGTTGTCGGCCAGCGATTTGGCCGTCAGCAGCGGGGCCATTACCGCCGCGCGAGCGGCAACGGCGCATATGCGCAGCCCCGGCGCCAGGTATTTGCTGAAGGTGCGCAGGTATACAACCCAGCCTTCCGTATCGTAGGAATAGAGCGGCGGGGGAGGCGGCGCATCGAAATAAACGTCATGAACCGCGTCGTCCTCGACGATCAGGCAGCCGTAGCGCTCGGCCAGCTCCACCAGCCGCTTGCGTTGGCTGGCCGGCACGATAAATCCCGTCGGATTATGAAATGTAGGATTCATATAAAACATCCGGGGTTTATGGCGCTTCATATAACCCTCAACAAGGTCGAGGTCATATCCGTCCCGATGAATCTCCACAGGGAGGAGACGCGCGCCCCGCTGACGGAAGCAATCGAGCGCCGAGCTGTAGGTTGGGCGTTCCACCAACACATAATCCATCGGACGAAGAAAAACGCCAGCCAGCAGGTCGATCGCTTGCTGGCCGCCGGTCGTGATCAGCAGCTCGTCGCAGGAGACTTGAAGCTTATCTTTTCGCTGCATATCCGCACAGAGCAGTTCCCGCAGCTCCTCGTCCCCCTGGACGGAGGAATAGGTGCCCAGCAGCTTAGGATAACGGTCGAACACCTGCTTCACGTGGTCTGACAGGAACAGATTCGGCAGCAGGTTCGGGTCGATGAGCGCTTGGGAGAAAGAGTAGACCGCTGGGATCTGGTGAATCTCGCTTAAGGTATTCTGCAGATGACCGGTCCCGTGCCGAGCTAGAGCGTTAAACGTTGTTCCGCCTGCTCCGCCGGTGGTCAGGTTGGAACGGGTGTTGCTCGCATCCTCGGGTTCGGCGGAATCAGTATACGGTCGGCCTCCGGACACGTAATAACCGGATTTTTCCTTGACGTAAATGTATCCTTGCTCCTTCAGCAGCCCGTAGGCCCGGAAGACGGTTAACCGGTGAAGCTGCAGCTCGCCCGCTAACTCACGCACGGAGGGCAGCTTATCGTGCGCCTTCCAATCCCCCCGATGAATCCGGTCCAGGATATACTTATACACTTGCGTATACCGAATCCTCCCAGGCTCTGCCGGCTTTGGCCTTATGTTCATCGCCATCTCTCCTTCGCTTTGTGGCGTGAGTCTATTTTATCCGTAAAGCCCGAGTATCTGTTCTATGATGAGTCATCTGTTCTGTCCTCTTTCCTGTATGATACATTTCAACAGCTGAAAGGGGAAGATTTCCATGATTGTGGTCAACTATTTGATCGTATGTCTCGTATTTGGCACGACGTTTTTAGCGATAAAAATCGGGGTAGATCATGCGGCGCCTCCGTTTTTCTCCGCGGGGATCCGCTTCTTCGCGGCCGGGGCGATTCTGTTTCTGTGGATGGTTTGGAGAAAAAAAGCGGAGTGGACCCTGCTGCTGCGCAAGGAAATGCTGGTGACGGGAGCTTTGCTGACCTTCGGGACGTTTGCGTTACTTTATTGGGCGGAGCAATACGTCACGTCCGGCGTCGCTGCGGTATTATCGGCTACAGGGCCGCTGATGATCCTGCTGCTGCAGATGATGGTGCTGCGGCAAAAAGCGACGGGACGCGCCGTCCTGGGCATCATGATCGGTTTGGCCGGGGTCATGCTGCTGGTGCTGCCCAACATGGTGTCGGTACAGGCCGGACCCCGCTGGGTAATCGGTTGCGCGGCGATTTTGACCGGGGAAGTAATGTATTCGATCGGCGCTCTGTATACCAAACGAGTCACTGAGAATTTTGCAGCGGTGTCGCCGATTGCGCTGAACGCCGCACAAATGATTTACGGCGGCTTGCTGCTGTTCCTCCTGTCGGGCTTCACCGAGCGGGTGACGGCGGGGGACCTGCTAGAGCCGACTGCCTTAGGCTCGCTGTTATATTTAACCGTGGTGGGTTCGATGGTGGGGCACAGCTTGTTTTACTGGCTGGTGGCCAAGACCAACCCGGTGTTTCCGTCAACTTGGCTGTACGTATCGCCGCTGATTGCGATGACGATTGGCGTATTGTTTTACGGAGAAACGGCCGGATGGTTTGCGGTGTTGGGCGGGGTCGCGATTATCGCCGGCACGGTGTTGACCAATCTGGACAGCTTGCGCCAGCTGCTCAGCCGACCGGCACGATTGACGGCGCAGGCCGCCGCAGAGGGAGGTACGGGTTCGGCGGCGGGTTCATAGGGTCCGCCGGAGGTATTTGCCCGGAGAAAGCTGCAAAAGTGCAGTTTTTTTCGGGGAAATCCTGATTTTTCAGCGAAAGCCTGCAAAACTGCAGTTATTTTTCGCGAATTGGGGCAAATGGAGGATTTGGGGGCAAAAAGCCTGCACTTTTGCAGTTATTTTAGATAAAACGGCGATTCCGTCTCAAAAAACTGTATTTTTGCAGGAATCGCCTGAAAGGGTACGCGTGATTAAGCCAAAAAGAGCACTGCCAGCTAAGGGCAGTGCTCTTCTCTATAGGTTCAGCAGCTAGAAAGTGACGAATTTACCGCTGGCCATCAAGGCATCCAGCGCGATCAGCCGGAGGGTGGTGTCGGTGCCGGTGACAACGTAGACGGCCTCGGTTTCGGCCCCGGCTTCTGCCGATGGTGCGGTTGGCGCCTCGGACAAGCTGTCGCTCTTCCAAATTTGATAGCCGTAGACCGGCAAAGGAAAGGAATAAGTGCGTTCGGCTCCGGAAGCCGCATAGACGAGCTTCTGGCTCGCTGTTAATTTACCGGTGAAGGCGTCAGGCTTCAGCGTCAAAGGCTTGGCCGTCATCCATCGCAGATTGTCGTAAGGATCGAAGCGGGATGACGTATAGACCATAGGGGCGGGCGATAGGGAATCGCGGCTGCCGGCGGCCAGCCGCGGCGGCGCATAGCCGCCCGCCTGCTTGTCCCAGCTGCCCGTCGTCTCGGGCAGCCATTCGCCGTCGGCGGCATTGACGTAGCCGGGTTCACCGCCCTCGGGCAGGTGAACCCTCCACGCGGCCAATGCCGGGCCGGCGTAGAGCGGGACGGCGGTCACGCGTCCCGCAGCGGCTGCGCCGAGGCCGCTCTGCCGCAGGGCGGCCTCGAGCAGCGCCGGGTCGAATACGGAATAAGCGCCCATTCCGTATTCGACCAGTTTGTAATCTCCGCTCTCTGTCGCGGAGATGATGAGGTAGCCGCGCGGCGTTCCAGCCGCACCGCCGGCGGCTACGGTGACGAGCCAGCTGTGCGTGCCCGGTCCCAGCGGCTCGATGGCGGCGCCGGCGCCAGCCCAAGCCGTAAACGGCTCGGACTGGGCCAGCTTGTCGATGGCCTCGGCGGCAAAGCGCCGCAGCGCCTCCGGCGCTGGCGTATCCGCCGTGGCCCGCATCGTCGCCAGCGCGACCGTCCCCGTCCACGCGCCGGCCGCGCTGCCTGTGCCTTCGGCGGCCGCTGCGCCCAGGCCGCCAAGCCCTCCCACTGTGCTGGCTGCACTATATAAGATGCTTGCGCATAAGAGAATTTTGCATGTAATCGATCGTTTCTTCAGGTTGGTTCGGGAATAACGCGGTTGCAGCATGAGATCGCCTCCCTGGCAATTCGTTTGGCACCTTGGCCATTAAATTTCGATTGCTTGTCCATTGTACCGAAGCCGGTCCAAAAAGGATGTTACAACCTGTCGCGCGGCTGGTCTGCCAACCGCTTCTATTTTTGCGGTCTTTTAGCGAGATCCGTCTATTTGTCGTTACCTCGGCGAACGCAGATGAAAGATGCCGCAGCCCATGGCGGATACGACAATTCTCGGCTCATATTGCCAGCGGATTTCCTCCCGTCTCGCTTCATATTGCTCCGTTGCGCCTTGCGCCCGCTCGGGTTCAGGATCTTTGATCAAATCCTTGTAATAGGCGTCGATCAATGCCAACTCATCGCTCAGCCGTTCGCGCGCTTCCTTCGCCCAGCTGTCGTCATAGGCCTGGATCCGTTCGGTCAGACGCTGTTCCAATGCCAGCCGACCGGCATCCAAGGACAGGCGGGTAGGCTCGATATGGATATTCTCTGGCAATCGGGGAACCAGCGGCTTGCCTGCGATTCGCGACTGAAACGATTCATCGACCGTACCAGACTGCAAGGATACCCCGTAAAAATGGAGCTCCTCCCGCTTCATATCACAGCAGAACTCCACCTTAAAGCAAACCCCGAGCCACGGCTCATAGGCGGCGGGCAGCAGGGCGGTTCGCTGCCGTGGTCCCGGCTCCTCGAACAAGTACACGTAGCGGCCGCCTTTTCGTGCCGCCTCAAAAATCTGTTTGAGCCGCGGGCTGCCAAACGCCAGCTCTTCGCGCTGAATCCGTCCGGGGCCAAGCACCGGCAGCGGCCGGACCGCGCCAAAGTAACGCCCCAGCAGGGTGTCCTCCTGGGCGGTTTCCATCGGTTGCCCGGCGTTCGCCTGCTCTTGAGCTGCTTTCGCTTTCTCAGCCGCTTGATGCGCCTCCGGGTCAAAAATAAACGAAAACGACATCGTTTCCGGCTCCGCTCCGGTCCGATCGATGAACCCCCAATAATAAGGGCGGTTCGTCAAATCGCGGTCGGCGCGGGGGGAGAGCTTCACCGTGACGTGATGGGGCGATTTTTCGAGAAACTGGCATTCCGTCGCTTCCAAATAAGTCATCACAAAATCGCGAATCTGCTCTCGGGTCATGGACATAACCGTTTAACCTCCCAAGAGCTGCTGCAGGCCACCGCTGTCCCCGCGGTCTTCGGCTTCTGCATCCAGCTCGGATTTAATCGTATCGAACTTGCGTCCCAGCGAATCGACGCGGCTGGCGATTTCCTCATCGCTGCCGGATTCCAGAATGATTTGGTAGAGGCTTTTTTCCAGGGAATGCTGCTTCTCGAACCGTTCCAATATCACATCCAGGTGGCCGATGACCATTTCGAACATATTGATCTTCTCATGCAGCAAGTGAAGGATGTGTTCTTCAATCGTGCCTTTGGTGGACAGGTTATAAATATGGACGTCATTGGTTTGCCCCAAACGATGGACGCGGCCAATCCGCTGCTCCACACGCATCGGGTTCCACGGCAAGTCGAAGTTGATCATCTGGTGGCAAAACTGCAGATTGATCCCTTCGCCGCCCGCTTCAGTAGCGATCATGACCTGAGCGCGGCCGCGGAACAGGTCCATCATCCAGTCTTTTTTGCCGCGATTCATTCCGCCCCGATACGGCACCGCCGTCATCCCGCGCTCGCGGAAGTATTTCAGCAAATACTCCTGCGTCGCACGATACTCGGTGAACACGATCACCTTGTCGTTCATCTCGCGGATTAGCTCCATTGCTTTCTCCGCTTTGCTATTGGCCTTGATCTGACGGATCAGGTCGACGAGATCCCATATCCGGTCGCGGATCGGGGAGTCTGGAGCGAGCTTCTTCGACAAGTTCACCAGCGTAACAAATACGGCGTCGCGGCTGCTGCACACCTCGCGCTGCAAGGTGACAAGGGACAGCATGCTGTTCAGGTCGCCGCCGTTGGCCTGATATTGGTCTTTGACAAAGGAAGTGACCCCATCATACAGATTCTTCTCCTCAGGGGATAACTCCACATCGATGTTGCGGACGATCCGCTTGGTGAATTCCAACTCTCCGTCGCCGCGCCGGTTACGGATCATGACCTTGGCCAGCTCATCCTTCAGCTGCTCCTCATTCTTCGGCAGCCGCTTGTCAACGACGAAATTGGCGGCAAACTCGCTTTGACCGCCCAGTTGTCCCGGCTTCAGGAGCGTGATCAAGTTGAACAGCTCGCCGAGGTCGTTTTGCACCGGGGTGGCGGTGAGGAGCAGGCAATATTTTTTTCGCAGCTGCAGCATGAACTGGTAATTTGACGTTTTCTTGTTTTTCAACTTATGGGCTTCGTCCACGATCACCAGATCGTATTCGTTGTTGAGCAGAATGTTCTTATGTGGGTCGCGCTTTGCCGTGTCCATGGACGCGACCACTACGTCGTTGTGCCAGGAATGCTCCTTCTTCTGGGCAACGGCTGGAATGCCGAACTTCTGGTTCAGCTCCCGAACCCATTGCAGCACCAAGGAGGCGGGCACCAGGATCAACGCCTTTTTCACTAATCCGCGCACGATATATTCTTTTAAAATTAAACCTGCTTCGATCGTCTTCCCCAGTCCCACCTCGTCAGCCAAAATGGCCCGTCCACGCATCTCGAACAAGACTTTGCGGGCAGTTTCCGTCTGATGGGGCAGCGGGGTGACATTGTTCAGATGCTTTAAGCACTGCATTTCCTCAAAGCTGGTCACAAGCGAAGCGGTTTCGGCCTCAAGGGCAAGGTTAAACAGCTTCCAATCGTCCCAGGGGCCGCCCTTTTGATGCCGGGTCTCCAGTTCGTTGAACCAGCTTCGGTCGAAGTCGATGGGAATCGGGGCGTGCAGGTCTGGCGACGCGGCCGGGTGGGGGGAAGGGCCGGAGGGATGTGGATTCATAGTGTAAAACCTCCCTTTCGGTGCGTAATTATCAGCTCGATTACGGTGAGAAGAAATCCGAATCAGGCAGCTCTTGTGCTTAAATTGCAGACGTAGGTGTAGTATGGACGAAAAGGAAGGAGTTCATAACTTTGGAAGGGCAGGAGGGGAGGCGGGATGCTAACTTTCTGATATGTAAAAAAGCCGGTCAGGGATTATCTCCCTGACCGGCGAATTTCTGTGTACTATTTTACTCTGCTTTCACCAGGATCTTGATTTGGTTCCGCTCTTTGAGGAGTCCTTCAAAGCCTTCATCGATGGCTTGGTCCAGCTTAATGCGCTTCGTCACCAGCTTGTCCGCCGAGAAGTACCCTTGAGCCATCAAGCTGATTACCGCCGGGAAGACATCGCGATAGCCGATAATGCCGTTCACGGTGCGTTCCTTCATGACGATGTTTTGCGGATGGAGGGAAGCTTCCTTCTCGAAAATGCTGACGATCATCGTTTCGCCGCCAATTTTGGTGGATTGGATCGCTTGGGTGAGCACAGGAGAAACTCCGGTTACTTCATAGGCGACATCCACACCGCCTTGAGTGCGTTTGTGAATTTCCTCAACGGCATCGTATTCTTTTGGATCAATGACAATGGCGCCAAGCTCGGCAGCTTTCTGTTTCCGTTCCTCGGACAGCTCGACTGCATAGATTTCCGATGCGCCTGAAGCCTTCAGCGCTTCGATCACGAGCAGACCAATTGGCCCGATGCCAAACACAGCGGCTTTATCGCCTACTTTCAATTCACTGGAGCGAACAGCGTGAAGAGCTACAGCGGATGGCTCGACCAGAGCGCCTTGCTCGAAAGATACTGAATCCGGGATTTTATGCAGCATTTGTTCCGGTACATTAGCATATTCGGAGAATCCGCCGCCTCCGCCCGCCAGGCCGAAGAAGCCCATTTTATCGCAAAGATTATATTTCCCTTGTTTACAAGCCTCGCAGGTTCCGCAAGCATAAATCGGTTCAATGACAACGCGATCGCCGACAGCTACGCGGGTGACGCCTTCGCCAACCTCAACCACTTGTCCGGAAAATTCATGTCCCATGACGATTGGCGCTTTATCTCCGCTGAGCGGGTGGGTTTCCAGCGGAATGAATATCGGGCCAGCTACATATTCATGCAGATCACTGCCGCAAATGCCGCACCATTCCACCTTGATTTTCGCTTTACCCGGTTCCGCCTTCGGCTCCTCGATGTTCTCCAGTCTTAGGTCCTTGACGCCATGCCATCTTAACGCTTTCACTTGAACTCATCTCCTCGTAAATTATGAACCTCATATACTAGGTTACTCCTTTTTCGCGGAGTGGCATCGATCAATTGTTAAAATTATGTTAATTCAAATTCAATTAAACTTAGGAGATGTTTCCCTGGTTTCTTGGAAATGGTTACAAAGCGGTTTCATAGTTTTGAGTCTGAAAAATAGAGAGAATGGAAGGAAACGGGGGGTTGGGCCAGATGAAATCGGATTAAAGCCTAAAATTTCACTCTGAACTGCTATGACAACGAGATATTGTATAGTATAATGGTATTCGCACACAATATATTGTGATTCATACATATGATATTACCGTTTACAGGGTGTGTGCCGCGGTGATCAAGTGGGCAGATTCCGGCTTGATACAGCGTTTTTTTTCGTTTTTTTGCCTAATTTTCACTTCAGGAAACGAGGCGAATGACCGATTAATTAATGGATACTCTGAATCAATTTTTAGGAGGGTGTTTTCTTTGAAAACTGTGCAAAAACAGCGCCTTGAGGGGCTAAGTGAGAAAATCTTCTTGGACCGGTACGCCTGGAAGGACGCAGATCCTAGCCACGCTAAAGTAGGCGATGTCGTACTTGTTCTGACGAAGGACGACCCCAAATTCCCGACGAAGGAAGTAGGGGAGGTTGTTGCCCGTGACGGTCGCAAGGTCACGGTGAAGACCCGCCGGGGAGATCTGGTGGAGACCGACGTCGAGAAGCTGACCCTCAATATCGAGAAAACGCCTGAAGAAATGTGGGACCGTCTGGCCAAAGCGATGGCTTCGGTAGAGGAGACGCCGGAGAAACAGAAGGAATGGGAAGAGAAATTCCGTTATATTCTGGATGATTGGAAGCTTGTTCCGGGCGGACGGATTGCAGCTGGCGCTGGTGCGAGCGATGAATTAACATTGTTCAACTGTTACGTTATTCCTTCACCGAAGGACAGCCGGGGCGGCATTATGGAAACTCTGTCCGAAATGACCGAGATCATGGCTCGCGGCGGCGGCGTTGGGATTAACTTGAGCTCCCTTCGTCCGCGTCGTGCGATCGTTCGTGGCGTGAACGGTTCTTCCAGCGGTGCGGTTTCTTGGGGAGGCTTGTTCAGCTACACTACTGGTCTGATTGAGCAAGGCGGCAGCCGTCGCGGTGCGTTGATGCTGATGATCAATGACTGGCATCCGGATGTGCTGGACTTCATTACCGTGAAGCAAACGATGGGCCAAGTGACCAATGCGAACCTGTCGGTTTGCGTCAGCAACGCCTTCATGAAAGCTGTGAAGGAAGACCTCGATTGGGATTTGGTATTCCCGGATACAACTTATGAGGATTACAACGAGGTGTGGGACGGCGATCTCGATAAATGGAGAGCCGATGGACGTAAAGTCATCCACTACCGTACCGTCAAGGCGCGTGAAATCTGGCATACGATCATCGAATCGGCTTGGAAATCCGCTGAGCCGGGCGTGGTCTTCATGGAATACTATAACCAAATGTCCAACAGCTGGTACTTTAACCCGATCATTTGTACGAATCCGTGCGGGGAGCAAGGGTTGCCGGGCTGGGGCGTATGTAACCTGTCGGCAATGAACTTGTCCAAGTTCTACGATGAAGAGAAACACGATGTCGCATGGGATGAACTGGCGACAACTACGCGTTATTCGGTTCGCTTCTTGGACAATGTCATCAACAAGACGCCTTATCATTTTGAAGAAAACGAGAAGAACCAGAAAAAAGAGCGCCGCGTCGGCCTCGGAACGATGGGTCTGGCCGAGCTGATGATCAAGCTGAACATCCGTTACGGCAGCCCGGAATCGCTGGAATTCCTCGATAAATTGTATGGCTTCATTGCGAAGGAAGCTTACTTGGCCTCTGCGGATATCGCAGAAGAGAAAGGCTCCTTCCCGGCATTTGAAGCTGATAAATTCCTGCAAAGCGGCTTTATGAAGAACATGACGGAAGTGTATCCGGAAGTTGGCGAAGCAGTTCGTACCAAAGGGATTCGCAACGTCACCATCATTACCCAAGCGCCAACGGGCAGCACGGGGACGATGGTAGGCACCTCGACGGGGATCGAACCGTACTTTGCCTTCAAATATTACCGTCAAAGCCGTCTCGGCTTCGACGAGCAATTCGTGCCGATCGCTCAGGAATGGATGGACGCGCATCCGGGCGAACCGTTGCCGGATTACTTCGTAACGGCGATGGATTTGTCTGCGGAAGATCATATCCGCGTACAAGCAGCCATTCAACGTTGGGTGGACAGCTCGATCTCGAAAACGGCCAACTGCCCGTCCGACTTCACGGTTGAAGATACGAAACGGCTGTATGAACTAGCCTTCGACTTGGGCTGCAAAGGCGTAACGATTTACCGTGACGGCAGCCGCGACGTGCAAGTTCTGCAAACCGAGAAGAAAGAGGAGAAGAAAGAGGAAGCACCAGCTCAAGCTAGTGCACCGGCAACTCCACAACCGGCAAGTGCTTCGGTTCAAGCTAGCAGCCCAAAAACCGGCGAACAATACAAGAGACGCCCGCAAGTGCTGCATGGAGCAACGTATAAAATTAACACGCCGTTTGGCATGGCTTATATCACAATCAATGACATGAACGGGACTCCAGGTGAGATCTTCTTGAACGTAGGGAAAGCGGGTTCTGACGTATTCGCGATGGCCGAAGCCCTTGGCCGCGTCTGCTCGCTGTTCCTGCGTTACGGCGACCATGGCGAGAAGGTTGAACTGCTGATTAAGCACCTCAAAGGCATCGGCGGAACGGGAGCAATCGGCTTTGGTCCGAACCGTGTAGAATCGATCGCGGACGCCGTCGCCAAAGCGTTGGAGACGCACGTACAAAACGGACCTTACGGCGACCACGACCCAGCGCCGGTAGCCGCAACGGTTGCACAGGAGACAGCACACGTTCACGGCACGGCAGACGGCTCGCATGGCGGCTACAGCCACGGCAGCGCACCGGCCACCTCGCGCGACCTGTGCCCATCCTGCGGCTCCGCCTCGCTGATCAACATCGAGGGCTGCAAAACTTGCAGCAACTGCGGGTATAGCAAGTGCTCGTAAGAATTAGATAAATCTCATTTGTTATTACCATTTGAAATCAACAAAAAAACTTGCGAATTATGGCTAATGAAAAGTGAGAAAATAACGATAAATATGCCCTATTTAATAAATATTTAGAAAATAGAAATTTAAAACAAAGAACAGTTGGTACATGTACCAACTGTTCTTTGTTTTGAAGTAATAAGTGAATTTTGGTCAGAATTAGTTATTTTCTTCCAAAATCAAGCCGTGGAAGAAAAGAAGGGGAATTCATTTGTATGTCGAACTTATTTATAAAGGAGATGTTTACGATAAATGGTGCACAACTGTCCTAAAAATAAGCAAGAATCAAAAAGTCAAATTTCGTGGTAATTGATTATTTAACATGCTATGTAAGAGGGAATGCTATTTTTGGCTTGAGGTTCTTAAATAAATTCTGAGCATTCATGCCAGGAAGATAGTATAACAAAAGGAGTAATAAAATGAATTGGAAGATATTTCAATTAAAATATGATAAGCAAGAATCATGGGCATTTGAACAAATGTCTTATTTACTTTTTTGTGCAGAGTTTAATAATAGAATTGGACTATTTCGCTACAAAAATCAAACGGGAATCGAGACTGAACCTATGGAAAAAGATGGAAAACTTTATGGTTTTCAATCTAAATACTACATGACTTCAATTGCTGACAATAAAAACGACATTATTGATTCAATCAAAAAAGCCAAATCAAAAAATAAAGATTTAGACGAATTATTTATTTACATTAATCAAGAACTATCCGAAAGCACCAATAAAAGTAAAAAGAAACCCCAATATCAATTAGACATTGAGCAATTCGCTAAGGCAGAGGGGATAAATATTCAATGGCGAGTACCAAGTCATATTGAATTGCAATTATCTTTGCCTGCAAATAAATATTTGCATGACATTTTTTTTAGTCTAGACCCAAATGAAGAAGATCTGCTTAATGAAATTTCTAAACATAACGAAAATATTTTACAAGCAATTCAAACCAAAATAACCATAGGGGACAAACAGATTAAAATTGACAGAACTTCTATCCTTGAATCAATATCAAAAGATTGCCAGGAAAGAAAAAACATTGTTATTTCAGGTGAAGGTGGTTGTGGTAAAACAGCAACTTTCAAGGATTTTTATAATTCTAATTTCAATAAAATACCTATTTGTGTTTTTAAAGCGAACGAACTTAATGTTAATCACATTAATGATATATTTCAATTTGACCATAAATTTAAATTTACGCAGTTTCTGAATGCTTATAAAGATGAACCAACGAAAGTCTTTGTAATTGATTCAGCAGAAAAACTTGCAGAGATTAATAATAACGACATTCTTAGGGAATTAATACAAAAATTAAAAGAAAATGAATGGAGTATTATCTTTATAACACGCTATAGTTATCTTAATGATTTAACTTTTCACATAAAAGAGAACTATCTGTTATCCTATACTGTGATTGACGTTTCTCTACTAAGTATTGATGAATTAATATCGATATCGGAAGACTTTAATTTCTCACTTCCCGACAATCAAAAATTCGTAGAACGACTAAGAAACTTGTTTTATTTGAGTGAATATGTTCAACATTATTCAAGCATTGATAGACGAGGTAACTTTAAGGAGTTTGTTGACTTACTTTGGAAAAAACGGATACAAAATAATATCGTTCAAAAAGACAATATACATCTTGAAAGAGAAAAATGCATTATTAATATTGCTAAGCAAAGATGTGAAACAGGGAGGTTTTATATCAATGCAGATAATTTATCACAAGCAGCATTGTACAATTTAAGGCAAGATGAAATACTTGGTTACGATGAAGTACATAACGGATACTTTATCACTCATGATATTTATGAAGAATGGGCATTGGATAAGATAGTTACGCGTAATTATTCAAACCATTCGAATACGAAACAGTTTTTCGATGATTTGGGAGATTCATTACCTATACGAAGAGCATTGAGATTGTGGCTTTCTGACCAATTATTAGACAACAATAAAGAAATAGAAAGTTTTATTCAAGGTGCCTTTACCAGTAACGACATAACACAATTTTGGAAAGATGAGATTTTAGTTTCAGTACTGTTATCAGAATATTCCGAGACTTTTTTTAATTTTTTCGAGAATGAAATCATTAAAAATGATTTTGAATTATTAAGACGCATCTTATTCTTGTTAAGAATTGCATGCACAGATGTTTCAGCAGTTGAAAATATAGAAGTTATAAAGCCTAAAGGTAGAGGTTGGAAAGAAGTAATTGCTCTTATTTACAAACACAAATCGGACTTTTTTGAAAATAATCTAAAATTAGTTTTACCTGTATTAACGGATTGGTGCAACTTCAATAAAGAGGGAGCAACAACAAGACATGCCGGCTTGTTAGCGCTCAGCTTAATACAGAAAACTGAAACCGAAAAAAACTTCTTTATTCAAGATAAAGTAGAAGAAAAAATTTTGGAAGTGATTTTTCAATGCATCCAAAGAGATAAAAAATGAATTATCAGCAATTTTCGAAAAGGTTGTTGCTAATAAATGGACTCACCATAGAGACCCTTATGAAGGCCTTTGTACAAAAATATTAGAGAAACCATACTTAGCAACAGAATTAATAAAGACACTTCCTTTATACGTTATTCAGTTATGTGATTTATTTTGGCAACAACAACCAAATAAACATGATAGATTTGGATTTGATAGAGACTCCATGGAAAGTAGATATGGCTTGACCGATAAATACGAATTCAAATACTTTCCTTCAAGTGCAAATCAAACACCAATAAAGTGGCTATTACAAATAGCTTTCTATGAAACGCTGGATTTTATCATTAATTTTACTAACAGAGCTGTTGAAAAATATAGCCAATCCGACTATGGTAAAAAAGATGTTGTAAAAATAACATTATATATCAATGAAAATGAAGTAACGCAATATTTAAGTTGGGCAATTTGGAGTATGTATCGTGGCAATGGAAGCCCTGTTGTTCCAAATGTTTTAGAATCAATACACATGGCATTGGAACAGATTCTTTTGGAGATCGCTCAACATTTGAAATCGGAAGTAGTTCAAAAAATTCTACTTTATATTCTTACTCAAACTAAATCAGTATCTCTTACTTCAGTTGTGTGTAGCGTTGTGCTCGCAAACCCAGAAAAATTCTATGATGTAGCTTTAATTTTATTTAACACAATAGAATTATTTCATTTTGACACAATTAGATGCACAAATGAGTTTCAAGTTAAATCGATATATTCATTCGGTTATGGGTTAGACAAAATAAAAGACATTTTATATGCAGATGAAAGACTGAAGACTTGCGAAGAGAAACATAGAAGTTCAAATTTAGAATCATTGTTTTTAAATTATCAGCTTTTTGGAGTAAAAGGATTTACAGAAGAACAAAATTCTGAATTCATCGAGAAATTGTATAAAATAATTGACCAGTACAAGTCCGACGCTTCAACAAGTAAAGCATTTGGAATATTGTTGGCAAGAATGGATAGACGGAACTTAATACCAAAAGTATCGGAATATGATGACAATAATCTTTTAATCGAATTTAGTCCAAAAGAACTTTCAGATGAACTTAGAATGGAAAGCGAACAAGTACAGAATCAATATCAAGAGTTAATTAAATACTCTTCTTTACAAGTATGGTCAGATTTTTTGATTGGTGAAAGAAGTCAAAATAAAGATAAGAAATATGAGGAATATGACAGCGACCCTCTGTTAGCTTTATCTGAAACTAAACAACTTGTTGAAGAACTTAAATCAGGGCGAAATGGAATGGGATTATATGATTATTCTATACCTGCATATTCTTGTTCTAAATTATTTATTGAACATAAAGATAAACTGACAAAGGAAGATAAA
>NZ_JALXVO010000036.1:0-47589 GCF_025151705.1 Paenibacillus sp. p3-SID1389
TAAAAAATCCCCTCCGGTCGCACCGCGAGGGGATCTTTCATGAAAGAAGAGGATTATCCGCCGATAGCGGTAGCCGTGAAGACAACCGGCCCTACGACTCTGGCCGTGCTGTTGTTATCCTGATTTTCTACGATCAGCTGATAGTTTTGGACTCCGAGCGGGGCGTGTTCAACCATGTGCACGCTAATGAGACCCCAGTCGTTGAAAGCATCCTCCAGCTCTACTAACCCATAGAAGATTTCGGTGCCCGCTCTCCAGATGCGCACCAGGATATTCGGCGTATCGGTCAGCGCTTCAACGCCTATCGTTGCCTTCAACTCAACACGGTTGGTCAAGGACGCCGGATCGGCCGGATCAAGGAATACGGAAACTGCTGCAATCTGCACGCCCCCTACAACCGGAATCGGAATGTTAACACCATTGGTCACCGGAGTCACAACAGTCGAGTTGTAATCCAAAAGCGTTTTTGCCATACCATCTTCTCCCCTTTACTAAGGTATGCTCTATTCTATGTAAGAGAGAAAGAAGATTCTTAGATGAATGCATCAGTAGAATTGACTCATTTTCATACAAGCACAGGAGCAAGGAATAGGCATATGATGGATAAAAAAACTGGAGGTTATGTCAAACATGAGTTATGTTCCCGGACCGTACCCCGGCTTGTCGTACGCCGCTCCGTATGATCCTTACATCTATCCTCAACCTTACTTCGTTTACGGATATCCGCAGGCATTTCAACCCGCACGCTATCCCGACTATATCGAGCCCAGCCCGATCTATCCTGAATACGCACCGTCTCCTTCGCAAGACGACGCTTGGAACCGGCAGCCGCTTCAAGATTACGGGCAAAAGCCGTTTGTGATTAATATTAGCGATGCCGCCGAGCATAACCGGAACTTCCGGACCGCTCTCTGGACCGGCAAGCATTTCCAGGTCACTTTGATGAGCATTCCGGTCGGTGAGGATATCGGCTTGGAGATCCATCCGAACACGGACCAATTTGTACGCGTGGAAGAGGGTCGAGGCGTTGCGCAAATGGGCGATCGAGCGGATCACCTCACCTTCGTACGAAACATCCGTGAAGACGACGCGGTCTTCATCCCCGCCGGCACGTGGCACAACATCATCAACACCGGCAACGAGCCGCTGAAGGTGTATGTCATTTATGCCCCGCCGCACCATCCGTTTGGCACGGTGCATCGGACAAAAAGGGATGCGATGGAGCAAGAGTAAGCGCACCAAGGAACAGGGAGGTTTCAGCAAACCTCCCTATTTGCGGTCACAATTTAGTGCTAAGCGCATGGAGAAAACAAAGAAACGGAGAAGAACTAACAAGCGAAGAGCAAGAGGTCACTCGGAAGATGAACAAGGTCCTTCAACAATTCAAAAACGCCCCCCGAAAACCTCGGAGGGCGCGTTATGCTTGCATATCAGATGCTGGTGAAGGGACTCGAACCCCCGACCCACGCATTACGAATGCGTTGCTCTACCAGCTGAGCTACACCAGCAGGTTCGTTTTTAGCGAACAAAATTTATTATACCGAGTTTTAAAAATAATGCAAGCACCAATTTCAAGAAATTATAGTTTCTCGCGCACAGAGCGTAGCTTCTGTTCGGAGGAGCTGGCTTTGTCGCGGCGATCATCGATCTTGATCGAGGTTGATACGCGGCCGGCACCGGATTGGAACGGCGCTTCGTGAATCGCGCGAATCGCAGTAAACACATCATCTAACGATCCTTCAATAATCGTGCTCATGGAGGTGAGGGTAAAGGTAATGCCCTTCTGCTTCTCCAACACCCGATGCAACTCGGCCACATAAGCGCTGAGGCTGGTGCTCCCCGTCCCGATCGGAATAACGGTAACTTCGGCGATAGCCATAATCGGCTCCCTTCTTTCCTGGTAATGGTTTGAATCAAATCCCTGAGCTGGTTTTCGTCCTACAGGTATATTCTAACCAACTCTCCTCTCTAAGATCAACCGAACCCGTCTGCTAATATCCTTACCGTCCCCAAAACTCACACACTCTGTAAAACCCGATCTAGTCCTCCAGTCCCATTTATAAATGTTCACAATTTTCTTCTGTCCCCCACTCTCCGCATCGTTGCGCGGACCGGAGATTTTCACGTGATTTTCAGTCTGCTTTCAATGGGAAAATCCCATTTACAAACACAATATCTTGGGCTATCCTTAGATCAACGCAACAAAATATAGTGTGAACGGGTGATCCGGCGGACAAGCCGCCGGAGCTTAAAAGGGAAGTGCGGTGCAAGTCCGCTGCGGTCCCGCCACTGTAATCGGTAGCTTGGTACTAAAGACGAGGCGTTCGCCTACATCGTCTTGAAGACCCAGCCGTTCGACTGACGATATGCCACTACAGCTTAATGCTTGATGAGCTGCGGGAAGGCGTCAGCAACGTTCCGAAAGCCAGGAGACCTGCCCGTTTGAAAGACACCGACGGAAAACCTGCGAGGATCAGGGATGGTGTCCGCTTGCCGCCGAAATGTTGGGGCCTTGATTTGGTCTGTCCACTTTTTTGCAGTGCATTCGGGCATGTCTACCTCGTTGGTTGGACATGCTCTTTTATTTTGAACCAAAGCTCGGTTTACAGGGAGGAGAAGTGTGTTATGGCATGGGTAAGCCAGACGTATACCGGCCGGGACACCTTGCTGGATGAAGTGATTCGGATGGGCGAGGAAATCGTCCAGAGCCGCAATCTTGAGGTGCTGCGCGAGAACGCCAATTTAAATGGAGAGAGCTTCTCCGGCAAGATGAGCAAATTCGGCAGCGAGTATTCCAAATGGTATGCAAGCCATTTCGTACTGCCAACTCGCTTGGTACAGGCCATTCAGGATAACATCGTTTATGTTCACGACTTGGATCAGTACGCCCTCGGCACAACGAACTGTATTTTTATCCCGTTTGACAAACTGCTGCGCAAAGGCTTCAACACCGGCAACGGCAGCGTACGCCCGCCAACTTCCATCATGACGGCGATGGCGCTGGTGGCGATCATTTTCCAATCCCAGCAAAACTCCCAATTCGGCGGTGTGTCCGCGAACAAGCTGGACTTCGATCTCGCCCCGTACGTAGCCAAATCGTTCGCCAAGTACTTCCGCAAAGGGCTGGATTATTTTGAAGAAGGCGATGCGAACGCTGATTTGGGCGACATCACGATGAGCCGCAGTGACCTGCGGGATCAGTATCCCAAGGCTTTTAACTATGCGCTCAAGGAAACCAAAAGCGAGACGTTCCAGGCGGCCGAAAGCCTGATTCATAATCTGAATACGATGTCGAGCCGGGCCGGCGGGCAAATCCCGTTCACCAGCATCAATTACGGCACATGTACCTCACCGGAAGGACAACTGGTCATCGACTCCCTGCTCACGGCCACGATGCGCGGGCTGGGCCATGGGGAAACGCCGATTTTCCCGATTCAGATTTTTAAATGTAAACAAGGCGTCAACCAGAATCCGGGGGAACCTAACTACTCCCTATTTCTGAAAGCGGCGGAATGCTCGGCCAAACGGCTTTATCCGAATTTCGCCAACCTGGACGCCCCACTCAACCTGATGTATTACGACCCCACGGATCCGGATACGGAATTCGCTACCATGGGCTGCCGCACCCGGGTGCTGGCTGACCGGTTCGGCCGCAATCGTCTGTCTGGCAAAGGCAACCTTTCCTTTAATACGCTGAACCTGGTCAAGCTAGGCTTGAAGTACGGCATCGCGTTGGGACACCGCAAAGAGCCCGACGAACGCGGCTTCTACCGCGAGCTGACTCACTATATGAATATCGCCCTGGAGGGATTGCTGCATCGCTTCTCGATTCAGGCCTCCCAAAAAGCGAAGGCTTCCGATTTCATGATGCGGGAAGGCGTCTGGGAAGGCGGTGAGCAGCTGGCGCCGGATGATCAGGTCGGCGAATTGCTGAAGCACGGCAGCTTGTCCATCGGGTTCATCGGGCTGGCCGAATGCATGAAGGCGATGTACGGGAAGCATCACGGCGAAGATGAAGCCGTGTATCAGAAAGCTTACGACCTGATCGCTTACATGCGCGACTATTGTGACGGCCAAAGCGAAATTCACAATCTCAATATCACGTTGTTTGCGACCCCGGCGGAGGGGCTGTCCGGCAAGTTCACCAAACGCGACCGTGCGGTCTACGGCCCGCTGCCCGGGATTTTGGACCGCGAGTATTACACGAATTCGTTCCATATCCCGGTCTACTACAACATCAGTGCGGCACGAAAAATCGAGCTGGAAGCCAAATTCCACGGGCTGTGCAACGCCGGAGCCATCTCTTATATCGAGCTTAACGGCAATGCCCGCAACAATCCGGAAGCATTCGTCAAAATCGTGCAATACGCCCTGCAGCAGCAGGTCAGCTATTTTAGCATCAACCATCCGATCGACCGCTGCTCGGCCTGCGGCTTTGAAGGGATCATTGGGGCAAGCTGCCCCTCCTGCGGCAGCCATGAGAGCGAAGTGCATATTCGCCGTTTGCGCCGGGTGACCGGTTATCTGACCGGCGACTACCAGACACGGTTCAACCCCGCTAAACAAGCGGAGGTTCGCGACCGGGTGAAACACGACGCATGAACATTTGCGGGTACTACCCGGAATCCATTAATGAAGGGCCCGGCTTGAGAGCAGCGATCTTCATCAGCGGATGCCGCCATTATTGCAAAGGCTGCTTCAGCCCAAAAACCTGGAGCTTCGATTACGGGGAACCGCTCACTTTGGAGCGGGAAGCAGAAATTATTTATGACATTAAACATAATCCGTTGCTCAGCGGACTCACGATCCTTGGCGGTGATCCTTTTTTCTCCGCTGCTGAGGTCTGCGGTTTTATCGACCGGCTTGTGGCGGAAACCGGGCCAATATCCATCTGGATTTACACCGGTTATACGTTGGAAGAATTAATCGAACGCCCCGGCTCCCCCGAATATGAACTGTTGCGGCGTTGCGAGGTGCTGGTCGACGGAAGGTTCGTTGAGGAGCTTCGCGATCCTTCCCTGCTTTATCGCGGCAGCTCCAATCAACGGCTGATCGATATTCAACCCAGCCTGCAGCAGGGACAAGCCGTGTTATGGGAGCCCCTGTTCTCTTTTTAGCTGATTGATCTTATTGATCCTGAGCGCAACTTGATTGCGCCCCTTTTTTCACTGATTATCTGCAATTTGAACATTCAAGATTTGGGGTACCACCACCCATCTGCAGCCTTCATCCTACCTTAATATATGGAAAGTGAGGATTTATCTCATGCCTACTCTAGTGACAAAACCAAATAACCGACAGCTTGCGTTTGACAGCGCACGCCTTGGCGTCTATGCTGACCGAATTTTGCAAGGATTACATAACGTCGATAAAGAGCGCCTGCTGCGCGGCGTCAATGCAAAGCTGCGCCGGGATGTGGTGACCGGTGAAGAAATTAGCAACGCGTTTACGATGTCCGCACTGGAGCTCGTCAGCAAAGATGAGCCCGATTGGAAATATGCGGCGGCCCGCTCCCTGCTCACTTCCCTGTACAAAAAAGCGGCCGTCAATCGTCGCTACAAAGCCTACCCGGAAGAGCCTTACGGCTCGTTCTATCACCTGATCACCGAGCTCTGCCAGCTGGGCATTTACCGCGAGGAGCTGCTGGAGTGCTATACGAAGGAGCAGATTGAAGAGCTGGGCCGCACGATTGACCCGTCCTGCGACCTGCTGTTCGACTACATCGGCCTGCTCACGCTGACGGAGCGTTACCTGGCCACCGACTTCGACGGACGGACGATGGAGCTGCCGCAGGAGCGCTACATGGTCATCGCCATGTACCTGATGCATAAGGAGCCGGAAGAGAAGCGTCTGGAGCTGGTGAAGGAAGCGTATTGGGCGATGAGCAACCTTTATATGACTGCGGCGACGCCAACGATGTCCAATGCCGGTAAAAAAGTAGCCGGCCAGCTCTCCAGCTGCTTCATCGATACTGTCGACGATTCCCTTGAGGGTATCTTCGACTCCAATACGGATGTAGCCCGCTTGAGCAAAATGGGCGGCGGCATCGGCGTTTACCTCGGTAAGGTCCGCGCGCGCGGCTCGGACATCCGCGGCCACAAGAACACCAGCTCCGGCGTTATTCCCTGGATTCGCCAGCTGAACAACACCGCCGTCAGCGTCGACCAGCTCGGAACGCGTAAAGGTGCGATCGCGGTTTATTTGGACGTTTTTCACAAAGATATTCTTGCCTTCCTCGATCTGAAGCTGAACAACGGCGACGAGCGGATGCGCGCGCATGACGTCTTCCACGGCGTGTGCCTGCCTGACCTGTTCATGGAGGCGGTGGAGGCCCGCGGGGAATGGCATCTGTTCTGCCCGCACGAAGTGAAGAAAACGATGGGCTGGAAGGATGAGAACGGCCGCCCATTGGGGCTGGAGGATTTCTATGATGAGGAGCTTGGGAAAGGCAGCTTCCGTGAAAAATACGCCGAAGCCGTTGCCCACCCTACCCTGTCGCGCATCACGATGCCGGCGATCGATATCATGAAGCGAATCATGAAATCGCAGCTGGAGACCGGCACGCCCTACATGTTCTATCGCGATACGGTAAACCGGGCGAACCCGAACCGGGCGCATGGGATGATTTACTCGTCCAACCTGTGTACGGAGATTATGCAAAATCAATCGCCGACCGTCGTCGAGCAAGAGGAACTGGTGACAAAGGACGGACAAACCCGGATCGTCGTGTCCAAAATCCCTGGCGATTTCGTCGTCTGCAACCTGAACTCGATCCATCTGGCCCGCGCGGTGCCGGCCGGCGTGCTGGAGCGGCTGGTGCCGATTCAGACGCGGATGCTCGATAACGTGATCGATATCAACAATATCGAAGTGCTGCAAGCGCAGTATACGAACAGCCAATATCGGGCGATCGGACTTGGCACATTTGGCCTGCACCATCTGCTGGCGCTCGAAGGCATCCGTTGGGAATCCCAGGAGGCGGTTGAATACAACGACGCGCTTTATGAAAAGATCAACTACCTGCTGATCAAATCCAGCATGGAGCTCGCCAAGGAAAAAGGCAAATATCCGAAGTTTGCCGGCTCTGACTGGGAAACGGGGCAGTACTTCGAGTCCCGCGGTTACGTTGACGGCACGCGCGAAGGCAAATACGTGACGACCGAGCAATGGCGTGAGCTGCAGAAGGAAGTGCGCGAGAACGGCGTTCGCAACGCCTGGATGTTCGCGATCGCCCCCAACGGATCAACCTCGATCATCGCCGGCTCGACCGCCAGCATCGATCCGTTGTACGAGCTGCTTTCGTATGAGGAGAAGACGACGTACAAAATCGCCAACCCGGCACCGGACCTGTCCGAAAAAACGATCTGGTACTACAAGACCGCGTTCCTGATCGACCAGCATTGGTCGATCGAAATGGCTGGCGCGCGCCAGCGCCACGTCGACCAAGGCCAAAGCTTCAACCTGTACGTGCGGCCGGACATCCGGGCCACTGACTTCCTTGACCTGCATCTGCATGCTTGGAAGGCCGGGTTGAAGTCGACGTATTATGTGCGGAGCCGGGCGTTGACGATTGAGGAGTGCGAAAGTTGTGCCTCATGAGGTACTCAACCCTCCCCACCCCTCCCTTACCGTAAGGGAGGGCGCCCGAGGGCCTGCTGCCCTCTGGTCTCCCGCAAAGGGGAAGAACGTGGGAGAGCAAGAGGCGCTCCTGCGCGCTCTCCCCTATCGGGGATTCGCTGAGGTTGGCTCGTGGAACGCTTTTCCCCCTTCGGGTACGTCTTACTTTGGGCGCTCCCGGGTGACCTGGAAAACCGTGCTGCTCAGGACTGCTGCTGTCGGCGCACCCGGGCGGCATATGTGCAGTGAGCCGCTTGTCGCCCTTCGGGCCCGCTCTACTGCAGTGCTCCTGCGGGGCGGGGACTGCGACTGCGGCGGTACATGGTGCTGCTCCGTGCGTAACCGTCGTTGTCCCCTTCGGGGATGCACTTACTTTTGGTGCAAAACGAGAAAGCTACAGGGGCGCTTTAGGCGGAACTTCGTGCTGGGAGGCGTTGTCCCTTCGGGATGCACTTACTTTTGGCGCAAGACGAGGGAGCAGCAAAGGCGCTTTGAGCGTAACTGCGTGCTTGGAGACGCTATCCCCTGCGGGGATGCGCTCACGTTTTGAACATATATACATGCGGGTATGGGCCAGAGGGAAATGATTCTAGAGAAACGCCGGCGGCCTGATCCCGCAAATCCCATTCCATGTACAACTTACTCAACACAAATTAAGGAGCGAAATCCCATGCAACTTCAAACGATTTTTAATACCGAAGCCCCCAACAAATCAACGCGCATCATCGGCGGCGAATGCTCGGGCATCCTGAACTGGAACGACATTCGCATGCCTCATATGTACAAGCTGTACAAGGTGCTGCTGCTCAACCACTGGATCGCCGACGAAATCCCGATGGCCAAAGATGCGCAGCAATTCGCCCTGCTCGATCCGGAAGAGCAGCGCACCTTCAAGATCAACATCTCGCTCTTGGCCGTGCTCGACTCGATGCAGACGATGTTTGTGGGCGATGTAAAGCGCTACTTCACCGACTCATCGCTGGAGGCGATCTCGGCGATCATCGGGCAACAGGAAGTGGTCCATAACCAATCCTACTCCTACGTGCTGTCCTCGATCGTGTCGGAGCAGGAGCAGAAAGAAATTTTCGAGTACTGGAAGCATGATCCGGTGCTGCTGGACCGCAACAAATTTATCGCCAACATCTATCAGAACTTCCGTGATGAACCGACGCCGCAATCGTTTTTTGAAGCGCTGGTGGCGGATCTTATTCTTGAGGGCATCTTCTTTTATAGTACGTTTGCGTTCTTCTACAACCTCGCACGCGATCAGAAAATGATGGGCACCAGCCAAATGATCTCGTACATCCAACGGGATGAGAACCAGCACTGCTACTTCTTCGCCGAAGTGTTCAAGCAACTGCTGATCGATTATCCGGAATTAAACACGAAGGAAAATATCGATTACGCATACCGCACGATCGACCGGGCGGTAGAACTGGAGACGAACTGGGCGCACTATACGTTAAAAAATGTCCCCGGCATCGACTTAAACGAATTGTCCGATTACATTAAATACATCGCCAACAAACGGTTGACGTTAATGGGGCTGGAGAAAGCGTACGCGGGCGTGGATATCAACTGCATGCCGTGGATCAAGCCGTTCTCCGACGAAGCGTTGAACGCAACGAAAACGGACTTTTTCGAGGCCAAATCCCGCAACTACGGCAAGGTCGGCGACGACAACGGGTTCGATGACCTGTAATACCTGGGGTTACCTAAGTGAAACTGCTTCTTGCTCTTCCGCATCGGCTGCGGAGGAGCTTTTTTTCGTTAAAAGCAGTTGTCCGTTTAAATTCGGTTTAAGAAATTCGGATATGCTATAATCAATACCAAATCGGCCCAGTGCCCGGACACATCGGAAGGACGTTGCTTTCATGGATTTACTGATTACTGTCATTTTGCTGCTCATCTGTCTGGTGGTTTCCAACATCATCAGCCACTACATCCCGATGATCCCAACCGCACTTACTCAAATCGCTCTCGGGATCCTCATCGCGCTGGCCTACAAAGAGTTTTCGCTAGAGCTTGAAACGGAATGGTTTTTGTTGCTATTCGTAGCCCCCCTGTTGTACAACGACGGCAGGTATTTCCCTCGCGACCAACTATGGAATATGCGCGGGGCGATTCTCGGGAACGCCATCGTCCTCGTCGTGTTAACTACGCTGGGAGGCGGCTACCTCATCCATGCCGTGATTCCTGACATTCCGCTGGCCGCGGCATTTGCATTGGCGGCAATCCTGTCCCCTACCGACCCGGTGGCCGTCAACGGTATCGCCAAGCGGATTCATATCCCGGAGAAAGTGCTGAATCTGGTCCGGGGTGAATCGTTGATCAACGACGCCTCCGGCTTGGTCGCTTTCAACTACGCGGTTGCGGCGGTCGTGACGGGGTATTTTTCTCTGAAAGAAGCGTTATATGACTTCTCCTATATGTTCGTGATCGGGGCCTTGCTTGGTTTAGTGCTCAGCTTGATGATGGCTTGGATCCGGTTCTCGCTGCTCAAACAAGGGATTAAGGATGCCACGCTGCACTCGCTGCTGCAAATTCTCACGCCGTTCCTGATCTTTATCGTGACGGAGGAATTCCTGCATGCTTCCGGCGTTATTGCCGTTGTTGTCGGCGGTATCGTGCATTCGCTGGTGCGGGAGCGGACGGAAACGATGCTGGCCAAGGAACAATTGTTAACGGAAAATATTTGGTCCACGCTGCTGTTCGTCCTGAACGGGGTTGTCTTCCTGCTGCTTGGTCTGAACATCCCGTCGTCGATTCAGGATACTGTCGCTAACCCGAATATTAACAATGTGCTGGCGATTGGGTACGTGCTCATTGTTGGGGTTGGAATCCTGGGGATTCGTTTTATCTGGTCGCATTTATTTGCCATTCATGATTACAAAAAAGGCAAAGGGGATAAACCTACGGTGAAGTCCAGCCTGCTGCTCACCTTGACCGGGGTCCGCGGCGCGGTGACGATGGCCGGTGTCCTGTCTATCCCTTATGTGGTTGCCAGCGGCGGGCCGTTCCCGGAACGGTCATTGATTCTGTTCTTGGCAGCGGGCGTCATCTTGTTTACGTTGATTGCGGCCACGATCTTATTGCCGATGCTTAGCAAAGGGGCCGCGCCAGGCGAAGAGGACAGTCCGTTCCTCGATTATAACGAAGCTCGGACCCGCGTGCTGCGCGTTGCGCTAAACAAAATCAAAGAGGTCATGGACGAGGACAATAAGGTCGCGGCCTATCAGCTTATGGATGAGTATAGCCGGCTCCTTAAGCCCGCTTTGGATCAATGGGGAGCCCAGCGGCTGGATCGGCCAGAAATGATCGGGAAAATCACCGAACTGCACCGGGCCGCACTGAAGGTAGAACGCAACTACATCCAGCAAGCCGTCCAAGAAGGCAGCATAGACAAAGTCATGTATGAAACCTTCGAGAAGGCTTTGGATCACCGTGAAGAGAAGCTGTCGCAAAGCGGAAGCTCCCGCTTCTTCTTCCTGGTTGGTACGACAGTACGGGATTTCCGGCGGGCGAGACGGAAATACAAAGATGACAACATGAAGGCCGTAGGGCGGGACATCCACCTGAAGGCCTTGCAAGCAGCACTCGAGTATTTACAGGGGTTGAAAAAAGGAGACGCTTCCGACAACCTCATTCAATACGTCATCCTGGATTACAAGCGCGCCATCGCTCGGTTGAAAGGCTCCGCGAATCCATTCAACGAGAAGACGGAAGCGCAGAAGGAAGAGCTGCGGCTGCTGGTTATGGATGCCGAACGCGCGGAAGTCAACCGCATGTTCGAAAACGGCGAAATCAGCCGGGAGCAAGCCCGGGAGCTGCGCAGAACGATCAACCAAATCGAAGGCATCACCCTCTTCGAGCACGAGGAATAGCAATGCCAAAAACGCCTCCACAAGATGTGGAGGCGTTTTTTTGCGCTGCGGGCGGCGGGCAAGTGTAACGGAACGTAGTGCGCTTATTCGGCGAAAAAACGCCGCTAAAAAAATCTAACGGAAGGTCTTCTCGTTTCGTTACGCGGGCGCAGTAACGTGCTCCGCCGCCGCCCGCCCTAGCGCTTGCCCGGCCCGGCGGCGGCGTTCAGGGCGCCGACTCGCAGCGCCGCCCAGGGCAGCGGCAAGCCGCCCGGATGCCGGAGGCGCACCGTCCGGCTCTCGCCCGGCAGCAGGTCGAAGTAGTTGTCGCTGTAGCGGACCTGGCCTAGCGGCATCTCCAGCTTCACCAGACGGGCGATAGCTTGGCCGGAGACGGTGACCGTGACGGTCTGCTCTGCTTCGTCCACCTGCACGTCCAGCTCGGTCGCAGGTAGTCGGATATCCTTCGGATCGCGCAGGTAGTAGCGGTTCACCGGTGCGCTGAACCCGGCGGCGCTCAGCTCCACCAGCACCTCCTCCGGCGCCAAACCCACCAGCGCCTCCGCCTCATCCAAGCTCCCGAGCAGCAGCGCCGTTTGCGGCGGCACCATCGCCGTAAACGTAAACTGACGAGCGCCCCTGTCTCCCGCATCTTCTGATGCTTCCGCCGCTTCGGCCACTCCGTCCTGCCAAACCAAAGGATGTACCGTTAACGTCACGGTCCCCTCCAGCTGCTCGAGCGTGTCGTTCACGACCCACACGCGCAGCGGCTCGCCCGGTTCATGCTCCAGCGACAGGAGCACCGGATGAAAAAACTTCTTCCCATAGTAATACGAAGCCTTCGGCAACAGCTCGTAATCGATCATTGACCAGCTCGTCCCCGGCCAGCTGTCGTTGAGCTGCCACACCAGCGCACCGCTGTTCCGATGACGATGTCGGCGATAATGCTCGATCCCGTATTTTAGCCCTTCGGCCTGCGTTAACATGGAGAAATTCATATACTCCTCGATATCCTGCGGAATCCCGGTATAGCCCTCCATGAGCAAAATCCCTTTGCGGTGATTCGTGTCCTTGTTCCGGTACGCCAGCTCGGCGCTCCCCCAAGTAAACTGCCCCTCCGGGATGTTCTTCTCCAGCGTATACCGGTTTGCGGAAGCGTGCATGCCAAACTCGCTGCTAAACAAGGCAAAGTCTTTTTTAAAATTTTTGAACGTGACGCCCTCGATGCTGTAATCCAGCAACGGCTTCTCGCCCTGCATGCGCGGATACACCGACCCATGCCACACCTGCCAGTTATGGCGGTCCCCATGATTTGGATCGTTGGCATCATACCCATCCTGCGCCCCATACGGCGACGAAGGCCAATACGGTCGATACGGATCCAGCTCGGCCAGCAAGCCAGGAATCAGCTCATGATAAATCGTCTCTCCAAAAAAATCCCCGGTAATATCCCCAGCAGCCGACTTCATGTCATACAGCCAGTCGATTTCGTTATTGCCGCACCATAGCGCCAACGAAGCCCGGTTCCGCAGCCGCTTGACGTTATCGATAATTTCCTGCCGCACATTGTCCATAAAGTCACGGTTGAAGTCCGGAAACAACGCATTAGCAAAAGCGAAATCCTGCCACACCAGCACCCCGCGCCGGTCGCACTCCTCGTAAAAAATCTCTTTCTCATAAATGCCGCCCGCCCATACGCGCAGCATGTTCATTTGCCCTTCCACGGCCAGTTCGATTAATCCACGGTACGTCGACTCCGGAATCGATCCGATCAGATGATCCGCCGGAATCCAGTTGGCTCCCTTGGCATAAACCTTAATGCCATTAAGGATAAAAGCAAACGAAGGGCTGCCGTCAGGTTGTTGCAGCGATAGTTCCAGCGTCCGTATGCCAAAGGGCTGCTCGTAACGGTCAATCTCTTCATCACCGGCCAAAAGCGTCACTTGCAACGTGTACAAATAAGGTTCGCCCAAGTCATGCGTCCACCATCGCCGTGGGCAGGCAACACGCAGTTCGGCCGATGCGGCCCCTTTCGTATGGATCGCGTTCGGGAAGGCCCGCCTTAGCGCGGCTTGTCTGCCTACAAGGGTCTCTCCCGCATCCAGCACCGAAAGTGTAGCGGACGCGACCTCCCCGCCCTCCGCGTCCAGCAGGCGGGCGACGGCCACCGCCGCCGTCCCGGAGCGGTACGCTTCCACTTCTGCGCTTACCTGGATCACCGCTTCCTCCGCCCTCGCGGATAATGTTGCGGCATATACGCTTGTCAGCTTCGCCAGCTTATGGCGTTCCAACCGAACCGGTCCCCAGATCCCGGTCGTGACGATCCGCGGCCCCCAATCCCAGCCAAAATTCATCGCCGCCTTGCGGATCCATTGCCGCTCCTTCGCATACGAGGACCATTCGAGCTGCTCTTTGTCCCGATGATGCAAATACAGCGGATCAAAACGGACCGCTATCGTGTTCCGCCCCTCACGGACGATCCGCGTAATATCAAATGTATAGCAGCGGAACATGTTGGAGGCTGAGCCGATTTCATGCCCGTTGACAAAGACGGACGCATACGTGTCCAACCCTTCAAATACGAGCTCGATTCTCTCCGCTTCCCCCGGCATGGCCTCCAACTCAAACGTCGTGCGGTACCACCATTCCTTCCGTTCGATCCAGCGGCATTTCGCATCGTTGTGTCCGTAATACGGGGAATCGATCAAACCACGCGCGAGCAGCGTCGAGTGAACGTCGCTCGGGACGTTGGTCTCGATCCAGAAGCGATCGTCCAAGCCGGGGGCGGCCAGCTCCAAGGGCGGCTTCTCACCAACCTCAAAATGTTGCAGCTTCCATGGTCCCGATATGATCATAAATCGTCCCTCTTTTCCTGATGAGATGTATTATCGACAGATAACCCTTCCGTGCCGTTAAGCTTGCCGGATCGTTCCTCCCGGCGCCTCCTCGCGAAATTCGCTTGGCGTCTTGCCGGTATGCTTCTTAAAGAGCCGGCTGAAATATTTCACGTCCTCGTATCCGGTGAGTCCGGCGATTTCGCTTACCTTTGCCGGTGATACAGCCAGCAGCTCCATCGCCCGGCGCATTCGTAAGGCGGTAACGTAATCGCCGAAGGTGCTGCCGGTTTCTTTTTTGAACAGCTCGCTGAGATGGCTGGGATGCAGGTGCACATAGGCCGCAACCTGCTGCAAGCTTAGCTCCTCTGCCGGGCAGGACTCCATATAAGCTTTGGCCCGCTGCACATGGGAAGCCTGCCCCTCACCAAGTTGACCGTGATATAAGCTCATGACGGCATGCAGATGACGGAACAGCTCATCCTTCAGCTTCGCACCTCCGATGTGCTGCTGCAACCAAGGCGCGAAGCGTGCGGCCCCTTCCTTCCCTAACGCCCGGAGCGTACGCTCCAGCCAGCGGTGCGCCGCAACGGCCGCCGACTGCAAACAGGCTTGATACGATTCCGGCGTGCATTCCGGATCTGCGGTGAGCTCGTCGGCCAGCCGGTGTGTCCAAGCTCGCAACGCCATCCGATCCTGCTCTAATAAGATCGAGCCGAGCTCGTTCTCCTCTTCTTGTGTGATCACCGTCTTCCCGCCTTTACGATCCGCGAACGCCTGGTAATCCAGCAGCTTCGCGCCGGGGAGCAGATCATGGTAAGCAAAAGCGGCCTGTGCAGTCACATAACTTTGATGCACCTGATCCGGATCCTCCACGGGTACGCCGGCGGCCAAGCGCAGCTGGCAGTTCAGCAAATTTTCGATACGTTCCAGCATTCCCTTGAACCGCTGGCCGCTGGAATGTACCGCGCTCGGTTCGGGTCCGGTCACGCAAACGATCCGCCTCTGATGGATCAACACCGCCGCTCCGGGCAGCAGATCCTCCAGCATATTTTGAACGGCAAACCGCAGCAGCGAATCGGCCTCCTCCTCCTGGCCCCAGCCGCCGGCGGATAGAATCAGCACTTGCCGGTACCACGGATGGCCGAAGTTCTTCAGATCCTGACTCGAACCCGCATGCTTGGGATCCGCAGGAGCCGCTCCCGCCTCACCTTCGATCACCCATTTATACAGCTGCCGCTGCCGTTCTTCCCGGGCCTGCCGATGTGCGCGGGAATCCTCGGCCCGACGCTCCACCAACCGTTGCTTGGCTTGGAGCACCGTCCGGATGATTTCCTCCGGTTTGCTCGTTTTTAACAGGTAATCGCTAACGCCCTGGCGAATCGCCTGTTGGGCATAGGCAAAATCCCCATATCCAGATAAAATGATCACTTCCAGCCCAGGCAAACGTCTCACAGCTTCCTCCGCCAGCTCTAAGCCGGTTTTGCCATTCATCCGTATGTCGGTGATTAAGATATCCGGCCGTTCCACCTCCAGCCGCTCAAGCGCCTCCTCTGCAGAAGCAGCCGGCTGAAGCAGATTTAGTCCAAGCTCGCTCCAGGAAATGACACTGGCCAGCCCGGTCCGGATAATAACCTCATCATCTACAATCAATACATTCATGGCGATTCCTCCATGATCGGAATGGAAAATGAAACCTGCGTGCCCTCGCCTTCCCGGCTGTCAATTGAGAGCCCGGCTTCTCGTCCGTAATGCAAGAGCAGCCGCTCGTTAACGTTGCGCAGCCCGTATCCGGCAGACAACCCCGCAGCTGTTGTTGCCGCTGTTGACGCAGTTGCCGTTATTGCCATGGTTGCTGCTGTTGGGGCTGCTTCGTCCGTAACCGCCGTTGCCGTCGTCTCCGCCAAGGCCGTTCCGGACCTCCCTGACCGCCCGTTCTCCTCCCCGTCAGCTGCGGGCAGCAGCAGCGATTGACGTACCTCCTGCAAACGCTCGGCGTTCATGCCAAGCCCGTCGTCCATGACCGTTACGTTCATGCGTTTTCCCTCCGGCTGTATGAAGATGGTGATGGTACCGATCCCTTCGCGTTTTTGAATCCCATGGATCAAGGCATTTTCCACCAAAGGCTGCAACAGCAGCTTCAGCATCCACTTGTCCTTCAGCGTCTCATCTACGAAATACTCGACGGTAAATTTATCGGGGAAGCGGATCGACTGGACGCGCACATAATTTCGGATATGGGCTACCTCCTGTTCGACCGGGCAGTAATCTTTGCCCTGATTGAGGCTGATCCGCAAGAAGTCGCTTAACCCTTCGACCATATCGGCGATGCGCCGCTCCCCTGACATCAGGGCAATCCAATGGATCGAAGACAACGTATTGTATAAAAAATGAGGATTGATCTGCGCCTGTAATGCACGCAAATCGGCCTCTTTCTTGCGAGCCTCGCCGCGGATCACTTCGCGCTTCAATCGTTCGATATGCGCGCCAAGCATGTTGTAGCTATGACCCAACCGCCCGATCTCATCGTCCGAGGTCGCCGGAAAACGCGGCAAAGGCCGCTCTGGATCGATCCGCGACAAATGACGGGTTAACACGCGCAGCGGCCGGGTAATCCGGCGAACGGTAAACCAAATGAGCAGCGTGCACACGAGCACCGACACACCAACGACCTCGGCGGTTAACGTGAGGATGTAGCGATTCTCCGCCCGGTATTGGTCGTAAGGGACGCTGCCTACCAGCATCCATCCGGTTAAGGGCTCATGACGGTACAGCACCGTCGACTTGCCGTCCCCTTCGCCGTAGATTACGCTACCGCTGATGTTCATACTTGCAGGGAGCGGCTCACTCACGCCGTCTCCTTCCGGGGAGCGACCCGGAAGCAATGCGAACAGGCCGGGCGCATAGTCATCCAGCGGCCGGCCCAGCCTGGACTTGTCGGCGGAGGACAGAATCGTCCCGTCTCCCCCGACCAGTTCCACCTTGCCCATCCCTTGACCAAACTCCGGCGATTCCAGATTGCGGGCCAGCTCCTGTTCATCCAGGCTGATCGCCAGCCAACCCAGCCGTCGAAAATCGTAGATGCTGCGGATCGGCCGAAACAAGGTGATCACCTGCTCCATCCCGGCATAGTCGCGAATTTCGTACACGCCGGACCACGTTTTTCGCCCGCCGGCAATGGCCTTCGCCGCCTCCTCGGGGAGCTCATTTTCATACCAGGTGGCCGTTGATAGCCGCGCGTCGAACCGTTCGGGATAGATCGCGATATTCGCGATATAAGGCTTGGAGGCCGCCAAATTGGTCATTCGCCCGACCAGCTCCGTTCGCTTCGCTTCGTCGTCGTCCGGACCAGCCAGATAAGTTTGCAGATCCCGTTCCCCAATCAGGAAGATCGATAACGTTTCGATATCCTCCAGCATAAAGCGCAAATTGGCGTCCATTTGCTTCAGCATGTCACTGCCGGTCAGCTTCGTTTTCTCCTCCGTAATGTTGGAAGAGATCACAAAGGCGAACAGCCCCAAGGCCAACATCGGCACGATCATGGACCCTGCAACAACCACCGACAGCTTGCGCTGAAGCGACGTAGTCAACCATTTATGCAACATCTTGCGCTCCCCCTTTGCTTCGGTGTAGGATGTTCCTCCCTTATCCTTTCACCGCGCCGGCCGTCATCCCCTTCATCATTTGTTCCTGAAACAGCAAATAGAGGACGATCGTTGGGATAACCGACAGCGTCATCCCCGCGAACGACAAGCCATAATCCGTCTGATAACCGTCAGCGAAGTTGGCGATAGCCAGCGGCAACGTTTTGAGCGCCGTCTTGTTGATGAACACCAGCGCGAAGGAGAAATCGTTCCAGGAATGCAGGAAGCTAAGAATCGTCACCGTCGCCAAAGCCGGAACCGACATCGGCAGCATGATGCGGAAAAATAACCCCCACAGACCGGTCCCATCGATAAACGCCGCCTCCTCCAGCTCACGCGGTACACTCGTCAGGTAGGCCGTCAACACGAACACGGCTGTAGGCAACGCAAAGGCGGTATAAGGCAGAATCAACGCCCAATACGTGTTCAGCAACGACATCTGCTTCATGAGAATAAACAACGGAACCAACGTACTATGAATCGGAATCAGCATCCCGATCACAAAAAAGGTCAGTACCCCGCCTTTCCATCGGAACTGGAAGCGGGCAAGAATAAACGAGGTTAGTGCGGCGATAAACAACGTCAGCACTAGCGAGCCGATCGCCACGAGCACCGAATTGCCAAACGCTGTGCCCAGCCGCGAGCTTTCCCAGGCCCGCGTGAAATTGTCGCCATGCCACACCTGCGGGAGTCCAAAGGGCCGGACGTAGAAATCTTCATTTGTCTTAAACGCACTGATGACCAGCCATAAGAACGGGTACAGCGTGATCACGCCATAAAGCGTCAACAGCCCCCAAAACAAAGTGCGGCCTGTCTTCCTTAACACCCGTCCGCCGCCGCCAACCCCTGCATTTTTCGCGGATAACGTTGTGGTTGTATTGATGTTCAAGTTCATGGTTCCTCCTTTCCTTAAGCGGCATCCTTTTTACGATTGGTCAGCCACTGGCTGGTTCCGATCAACAACAAACTAATGATCATGATGCTGGTGGAAATGGCACTCCCGAACCCGTACCGGTAGGTCGAGAACGTGGAGTTGTACATATACGTCGCCAGCAGCTCCGTCGCATGCGCCGGTCCACCCTTCGTCATGATGTACACCAGGTCGAAGGACTTCAAGCTGCCCGAAATACATAGAATAACCGCCACCTGCACCGTGTTCTTAATCATCGGCAGCGAGATGGTTAGCAGCTTGCGGACGCCGGAGACGCCGTCGATTTTAGCCGCATCGTGAATCTCGCCCGGAATGTTCTGGAGCGCGGACATAAAGATGATGAGATACAATCCAACGTAGCTCCAGATCAGCGGCGGCAGCAGCGAATAGATCGCAATCTTGCCGTCCGAGAGCCAATCCAGCTTCCAACTGGACAATCCCAATGCATCCAGCAAAAAGTTCAGAATCCCAATCTGCGGGTGATAAATGTACTGCCAAATCATCCCAATGACCACCGTGGACAACACCATCGGCAAAAATACCGCTGAGCGCAGGAAGCGCTGCAGCAGGTTGCTCTTGTGCAGCAGCACGGCCAACACGAGAGCGAGTGGAATTTGTCCGAACACCGAGGCCAGCACGAACACGATGTTATTTTTCAGCGCCCGCCAGAATATGGGATCTCGCAGGATTTCCGCATAATTGCTGAGGCCGGTGTATTTCGCTTCGCCGATGCCCGACCAGTTGAAGAAGCCGTAGTAGGCCGACCAGATCACTGGCACGAAGACGAACAGCGAGTAAATCACCAGCGCGGGCAGCAGTCCGGTGATGATAAAGCTCTTGCTGCGCAATGCGTTCATGCTTTCTCACATCCTTAAGAGGAAAAATAATCCCCCTCCCCTGAGGGGAAGGGGTTCGCTTTAATTGGCGGCTACCGATGCAGCCTGTGCATCCTGGATTTTGCGGGCGATATCCTCTGCCTTGCCGCCCATCAGCAGCTCCTGCAGCCCGTTGTTCACCACTTCAACCGTGGCCGAGCCCAGCTTGGAGTCGTAAACCGGAACAATCTTCACACGTTGGATCAGATCGTACAGTTCAACAAACAGCGGATGCGCTTTGCTCTTGTCGAGCTCGATATTGTAGCTGACGAGCGTGCTGCTCTCCAAGGTTGCCTTTTGTCCATCTGGACCTGCCAAGGCGTAGAACAGCTTCATCGCCGCTTCTTTCCGGGCTCCGGTCAGCTTCTTGCTAACCCCGAGACCGGTACCTACGACGCCCGAGGTGGTGTCTGGCGCACCTTTGCCTCCCGGGATTGTCGGAACGATGGTGATATGCGTGTTATCCAGCACTTCCGCCGGTGCGTTGTTCACCAGGTTTGCTAATGCCCAGCCGCCGTTTACAACCATTGCGGCATTCCCTTGGAAGTACAGCTGCATCATTTGCGTTTCATCGATACTGTTGAAGCCGTCTTGGAACGCCTTGATTTCACCAAGCTTCTGGAACGTGGTCAGCGCTTCGACAAACTCAGGATCCGTAAACTTCGCTCCGTCCTGGGCAACCGCCTTCAAGAACCAATCGGTACCGGTAATCCGGTCCGCCAAGGTGCTAAAGAACGTCGACTGTGCGACCCAGTTCGCTTTGTTGCCCAGCGCGATCGGTATGACGCCGTTGTCGTTAAACGTTTTGACCGCCGTCTCCAGCTCTTCCCACGTTTCCGGTACTTTGACGTTATATTTCTTAAACAGGGCATCGTTGTAGAAAATAAACGAGCTTGGCGCCAGGTTCATCGGCACGGAGTAGATTTTTCCGTCCACGGTGTAGCCGTCCAGCGCATTCGGAATGAAATTGTTCTTCCAATCCGGATTGGCATCCAGCTCGTCATTGATCGGCTGCAGCAAATCGCCCTTCACGAATTCCTTCGTCATGGCGTCCGGCCACATGACGAACAAGTCCGGCATTTCGTCGGCCGCAGCTACCGTCCGCAGCCGAGTCTTTAACCCGTCAGTCGGAAGCCCTTCGTCGATGACTTCAATCTCGGGATGCTGGGCCCGAAAGTCCTCGATAATTTTTCGCATGGCCACCGCTTTCGCGTCTTGGCCTGTCCAGTTATGCCAGATAGAGATGCTTACCTTCTCTCCACCATTATCTCCGCTGCCGGAAGCTTCATTCCCCCCGCCGCAACCAGCTAGCAATACCATCAGCATGGCGGCGCTGCACAATAGTGATATCCATTTTTTCATCTTGTTTGATTCCCCCCTTGCTTTGATTAAACCCATTGTAATGTTAGCGCTCTCAAAACATAAGGAGAAGAATCGCGGCACCAGGGGTGAAAAATTTCGGCACTCCACACTCTCTTATGCTCTTAAATGTTAGCCCCTCATTCGACCTACAATTTCCTCCAGCGCTTTCTCCAGCGTATCGTAATGGAAGGTAAATCCCGCCCGTTGCAGCCGTTCCGGCAACACCCAGCGGCTCTTCAGCACCAGCTCGGTTTCCGTGCGAATGAAACGTGCGCCCAGCTCCAGCAACCAGCGCGGTGCGGGCAGGCCGATCGGAACGCCCATCGCCCGGCGCAGGCTGGCCATCAACTCCCGGTTCGTGACCGGGTTCGGAGCGGATGCGTTAAACACGCCGTCCAGCTCAGGGTGCTCCTGCAGGAACCTGACGATTCGGAACAGGTCCTCCATATGAATCCAGCTAAACTGCTGACGGCCGGATCCTTGAGCACCGCCCAGTCCAAAGCGAACCAGGTTCCGCAAGGGGGCCATGACCCCGCCGTCGTCCAGCACGATGGCGATCCGCAAGGCGATTTGCCTTGTAGCCGGGAGGTCAAAGGCAAAAAAAGCCTCCTCCCACGCCTTCGCAACGTCCACCGAAAATCCCGTGCCGATTTCTCCGCCCTCCTCCGTCATCGGGCGGTCTTCTGCATGCCGGTAAATCGTTGCCGTGCTGGAGTTGATCCATAACGCCGGCGGACGGCGGCAAGCCAGGACGCACTCCCCAAGCTGGCGTGTCGTTTCCGTCCGGGAGTTTAAGATCAGACGCCGGTTCTCCGGCGTATAACGGCAATTTACCGATCTGCCGGCCAAATTGATCAGCAGGTCTGCCCCTTCTAACGCCTCCACAATGGCGCTTTGATCCTCCCAAGGGATATGGGGAGCCTGTCTGGAAATGATCTTTACCTCCGCCCCCAGTTCCCGAAACCGCCTCGCAAACGCCTGTCCAACAAACCCCGTCCCCCCGGCCAATACCACTTTTGGCATGCGTTCCACTCCTTCGCCTTGATATTTTATTTAATTATATCATGGAGGGTAAGGAGGGGATTCCGCCTGGGAGTTGCAAACCGAGTAGGGGTAGGAGATAATTCTTCTAACTAAAGATGAGGAGGATGGCCGGTGGACAAGTTCGGCATGTACGCCAAATTCAAGGCGCAACCCGGGACGCGCGACCAGTTGGTCGACATCTTGTTGGAAGCCGCTGCGGGTGCGGGGGCAGCTCCGGACTGTGAGCTGTATGTGGTAAACGTTTCGGAGACGGAGCCCGAGACCGTGTGGGTCACCGAGGTCTGGAGCAGCAAGGAAGCCCACGACGCCTCACTGCAAGATGAAGCCACGCGGGCAATGATTCAGCGGGCCATGCCGTTGATCGCCGGCGTGGAGTCGATTCCGCTCCGCCCGATGGGCGGGAAAGGCATTAACTAGCTGTAGAGTTGCAGAGTTTTGTATAGACGCAAAGTCGAATATTCGCAAAGTCACAGAGTTGCAAAATCGCATAGATGCAAAGCCACATACTCGCTTAATGGCATGGCCGCTAGTAGCAGAGTCGCATAGTTGCTGAGTCGTATATTCACATAGCCGAAGTGTAGCATAGTTGCTGAGTCGTATATTCACATAGCCGAAGTGTCTCAATGTCGCATACCCTGCTAGTCGCAGAGTGGCTTACTCGCATAATCGCATTGCCAAATCCCATGCTAGTCGCAGGTGGAATGTAAAAGTGCAGTTCATTTTCGTTATTTTGGCTCGATTTAGGGCGTTCAAATGTAAAAGTGCAGCTTAAATCCGGTAAAAACTCCTCTTTCCACGGATTTGACCCTGAATGAAATGCACTTTTACATTTCAGCCGCTAAAAATAGCCGGTTTCGCGGAAAATCAACTGCACTTTTGCAGTTGACCCGCCGGCGTCAGCTCCAATGGGAAAGCCGCTGAACGCAAAAAATCCCTGTTCCACTCCCGGAACAGGGATTTTCGTCATTAGGCTTGCAGTTCTTTTACGATGCCGCGAATGGCGTCCACGACCGGAGTTACCGGCCGGCCCAGCAAAGCTTCCAGGTCGCCGCTCGGAACGTCCAGCGCACCTTCGCGAATCGCGCTTTGGATGGAGACGAGGAACGGAACCAACGGTTCCGGCACTCCCGCACCGCGCATCGTTTCCGCATAGGCCGCATCGTCAACATGCTGGACGGGAACTTCACGGCCCAGAACTTCACCGATCTTTTTCGCCAGTTCATCATGCGTCAGCACAGGTCCCGACAGCTCATAAATCTTGTTCTCATGGCCGCTGCCAGCCAACACCGTTGCTGCGGCTTGCGCGTAATCCTCACGCGTCGCCCAGCCAACTTTGCCGTCTCCAGCGGAAGTTACAAGCGGGGCTCCTGCCAAAATGCCTTGGATCGTCCCTGTTTCATTTTCGATGTACCAGTTGTTCCGTAAGAAGGCGTACGGAATGCCCGTTTTCGCAATCGCTTCCTCGGTCGCTTTATGGACGGGGGCTAACGCCAACGGGTTCGCTGCAGCATTCACCACACTCGTATAGGCGATGAACTTAACGCCTGCACGTTCTGCCGCCGCGACAGCCGCCAAGTGCTGGCGAGTCCGCGTATCGTTGTCACCCTGCGTGGATACGATAAGCAGCCGTTCCACACCGGCAAAAGCCGTGTCCAGCGAAGCCGGATCATCAAAATCCCCCTGTCGCACGTCCACGCCGCGCTCGCTTAACGCACTAGCTTTCTGGGGATCGCGTACGCTCACTGCCAGCTGTTCTACTGGCACCGAAGCCAGCAGCGCTTCAACCACCTTGGCGCCGAGTTGCCCCGTCGCCCCTGTCACCAAAATCTTCATCCAAGACTCCTCCTATCAAATGGATTGCCATGAAGTCTACATTCTCACCTGTAACTATTATAGTTACACACCATCGATAAGTCAAAAAAATCTTAAATGATGAATGGTGCCGGGAACGCGGGATGGGTAGACGAAACGGCCGGCTGCTCGATAACCCTTTACTTACTCCTCTCGCAGCAGCTCCCTTAGCATACCCCCCCGACGATTGACGAACTCCTTCATGATGATATAATGGTCGGTCTCCTCCAGCGTGGTTTTCTTGATCCCGTCCGGCGTGAGCTGATACATGAGACTGTCCGGATAGGCCATCAGGATGGGCGAATGCGTGGAAATGATAAATTGGGAGCGACGTCCGACCAACTCATGGATCCGCGACAACATCGCCATCTGCCGGAACGGAGACAACGCCGCCTCCGGTTCGTCCAAGATGTACAGACCGTACCCGCTGAAGCGGTTCATAAACGCAGCGAAAAATGATTCGCCATGCGACATCGCATGCAGCGATTTCCCGCCATAGGAGTTGCGTATAGGTGGGCCAAAACTGTGTTCCCGGTCCAACCGATCGATTTCCGAAGCCAAGTTATAATAGCTCTCCGCCCGGAAAAAGAACCCGTCCCGCGGCCGCATCGGCCCCCTTACGGTTCGAAGATACCGATGCAGATCAGAGTGGGTCTCAGCCGTCGCGAAACTGAAGTTCATCGTGCCGCCTTCCGGGTTAAATCCCAGAGCAACAGCGATGCCCTCCAGCAGCGTGGACTTGCCCATGCCGTTTTCGCCGATGATGTACGTGACTTTCGGGTGGAACTCCAACTGCCCCAGCGACGAGACCGCCGGTAAATGGAAAGGATAGTCGTCAAACGTCGGCACCTCGTCCCGCTGCAACAAGATCCGCCGCAGATAGGCGTTCCACTCCATTAGGCGTCGCCCTCCTCTTGTTCTGCGTCCAAGCCGCCGTGGTACAAGCTGTAATAGAATCCGCGCCGCCGCAGCAGCTCTTCATGCGAGCCCTGCTCGATCAAACGGCCTTCCTTCAGGACCAGAATCTTGTCAGCCTGACGAATGGTATTCAAACGGTGAGCAATCACGAAGCTGGTTCTTCCTTGCATCAGGCGTTGCAGGCCCTCTTGGATTTTGATCTCCGTTACGGTATCGATGCTGCTGGTCGCCTCGTCCAGCACAAGGATCGAAGGATCCGCCAAAATCGCCCGCGCGATGGCCAGCAGCTGCCGTTGCCCTTGGCTGATGCCGCCGCCGTCTGCGCCAAGCACCTTGTCGTAGCCGCCCGGCATCCGCACGATGAAGGAATGCGCATTCGCCAGCTTGGCGGCCTCCTCCACCTCCGCATCGGTCGCATCGAGACGGCCAAAGCGGATATTCTCGCGGATCGTGCCCTGGAACAGGAACGAATCCTGCAGCACAAACGCCATCTGCGATCGCAGGCTGTCGCGCCGGATCGTGCGGATATCGCGTCCGTCGACCGTGATCGTCCCCCGGGACGGTTCGTAGAAGCGCGAGAGCAGCTGGATCAGCGTCGTTTTGCCGGCCCCCGTCGGCCCGACCAAAGCGATCGTCTCGCCCGGATTCGCGGTAAAGCTGATTCCCTCCAGCGTATCGCCGCCCTCGTTTTTATTTTCTTCATAGGAGAAGTACACATTGGAAAAGACCACCTCGCCCCGAACGGACGACAGCTCCACGGCCCCTTGTTCATCACTGGCTTCGATCTCCTCATCCAGCACCTCAAACACCCGCTCCGCACCGGCGATCGCCGACAGCAGCGTGTTCCACTGGTTCGCGAGGTCGTTCAGCGGTCGGGTAAATTGCCGCGCATACTCAACGAACACAACGATCACCCCAACCGTCACTCCGGCGCTCCCGCGCACGGCCAGTACCCCGCCGATCCCTGCCACGATCGCAAAGCTAAGGTTGTTCAGCCCGTTCATCAGCTTTGGAATGAAGCCGGAAATCGTCTGCGCCCAGAAGCTGGAGCTGCGGATCGCACCGTTACGCTCTCGGAAGCCTTGCAGCACCCGCTGCTCTTGTGAGAACGCCTTGATGATCCGCTGCCCCGACAACGTCTCCTCGATGTAGCCGTTCAGGTTGCCGAGATCCTGCTGGCGCCGCTTGTACAGCGGCCCCGTCCGCTTCGTGATCCAACGCATCCCGGCCATCATCAGCGGCACGACGAGGAACGTCAGCAGCGTCAACAGCGGGCTGAGGTACAGCATGACCGTCAGCGTTCCGACCAGCGTCAGCACGCTGGAGAAAATTTGGATCGCCGAGCTGTTTAGCGTTGAGCTGACGTTGTCCATATCATTGGTCAACCGGCTCATAATCTCGCCCTGTTGGCGCTTGCCGTAGTACGGAATCGGCAGCCGGTGCAGCTGGGCGAACAGCTCGGAACGCATGCGGTACACCGTCTCCTGGGCAATGGTGATCATCCAGATATTTTGTAACCAGGAGGTGAGCGACGACCCTGCAAAGACCAGCGTTAGTCCGATGAGAAACAGCACCCACGGCCGGCCGCTGCCGGCCTCTAAGTACTCATCGATTGCCACCCCAACCAAATAAGGACCCAACAGCGCTAATCCTGAGCTGAATACAACCATCAGCAGGACCGCGGCCAGCCGGGCTTTGTGAGCAGATAGATAACTCCAAATTCGGCTTAGCGTGCCGGACCAATTCTTCGCTCGCAGTTTGGGCCGTACGCTGCCGGGTCCACCGCCGTGGCCGGGCCGGCGAGGCGCAGTCGCCGCAGGAGTTGGATCCTGCCGGGAGCCTCCGCCCTGCTGTGCAACCTGTGATAGTGGATCCAGCTTCGGGTACGGATGCCGGAACGGTTCAGTGAAGGTCTTGAACGGCATGAGCTTCCGCCTCCTTTCCTAGCTGGGATTCGCAAATCCGCCGGTATAATTCCGAATGCTGCAGCAATTCCTCGTGTTTGCCGCTGGCGATCAACCGCCCGTCATCCAGGAGCAGGATCAGATCCGCCGTCATTGTGGAGCTGATCTTCTGCGTCACCAGCAGCGTCGTGCAGGACAAGCGCGAGATCTCCTTCAACAAGGCCGCCTCCGTTCGGACGTCCAGCGCGCTCGTGCTGTCGTCTAGGATGAGGATGGCTGGGCGGCGGACCAAGGCCCGGGCGATCGACAGGCGCTGCTTCTGTCCGCCGGACAGATTCACGCCGCGTTGCCCAAGCCGCGTCTCATAACCCTGCGGCTGCCGCTCGATCGTGTCATGAATCTGCGCCTGCCGGGCTGCAGTCTGGATTTGCTCCAGCGTAGCGTCCTCGCGCCCCCAGGCGATATTTTCCCGGATCGTACCAGAGAATAACATCACTTCCTGCGGCACATAACCGATGGAACGGCGCAGCCGTTTCCGATCCAGCTCGCGAATGTCCGTTCCATCGATGAGGATCGTACCTTCCGTGGGCTCATACATGCCTGGAATCAACTGGACAAGCGATGATTTCCCTGAGCCGGTGGCCCCCAGGATGGCGATTCGCTGTCCCGGCTCCGCCGTAAACGAAATCCGCTCCAGCGCCATCACATCGCGACCCGGGTAGCGGAACGAGACCTCGCGAAATTCAATGCGGCCTTGGATCGGCGCCGCCTCTCCTTCCGCATCTGCACCGCTTGCCCCTCCTGCGCGGCTTTCCCGTTCGCCTACCGGATCGCTCTCCTCCAGCACCTCGCGCACCCGACCGGCGGATGCCGCTCCCCGCGACAAGGAGCTCATGATCCAGGACAACGCGGACAACGCGCCAATCGTACGCAGCGAATAGTTGATCACGGCGACGACTTCACCAACGCTGGCGCCCCCGTCCGCAATCTCGATTCGGCCAAACCACAGCACCGCGATGATCCCGGCGTTCATGATAAACAGCAGGAACGGCATTGTCGTCTCCGTCAGCTTCAAAGCGGCGACCGTGCCCTCCCGCAGCTCGCGGTTGCGCTGCTCAAAGCGCCCAATCTCGTGCGACATCCGGACGAACACGCGGATCAGCCGCATGCCGGTCAAATTTTCCTGGATCAGGCCGTTCACATTATCCGTTCGCCGCTGCACCGTACGAAATAAAGCGGACGCTTTACGGATCATCCACAGGACGAACGCCAGCAAGACGGGAACGGTCAACGTCAGCAGCAGCCCCAGCTTCACATGCACGACCAGCGCCATCACCACACTCCCGACAACAATCAGCGGCACCCGTGACGCAAAGCGCAGGCACATGAAGATCACGTCCTGCAACACCGTAATATCCCCGGTCAGCCGGGTGATCAACGACGAAGCAGCAAATCGGTTAAACACCTCGTACGAAAAAGACTGCACCTTCTCGTACAGCTTGTCGCGCAGATCGTACCCGAAGCCTTGGCTCACATGCGAGGCGAAAAAGGAACTGGCGATCCCGGCGAGAAATGCCGCCAACGCGCTTCCCATCAGCACCCCGCCCCAAATCCAGGCGACGGACACTGCGTGCTGCCGAATCCCGTGGTCGATGATCCGCGAGATGATCAGCGGTTGAACCAGCTCCACTGCCAGCTCAATCAGCAGCATCACTATCGCGGAGATGGCGGCGATGCGGTATTTTTTGAAAATAGCGGTCATGACGGACATCCTGATACCTCCAGTGCGGGTGATTCCGTAAGAATCGCCAATTGGGTGAACTATGTTGTTTTTTATTATAAATCAGTTGGGAGGGCTTGTGTATTTTTCCAGCGGAAAACAAGCGTACAACACGCTATAGCAAAAAAGCCCTTCCTGTCCGGAATCAACCGGATCTCAGGAAGGGCATGATGTATGCCTTTAGCTTAATTTTGTTCCCCAACGATAAATTGGTAAATGCCGTCCACTTTCTCCTCCGTCAGCTCGCCGCTGTTGTCGAACACAAGAATCGATGAAGACGGGATGTCCCAATTAATCTCCGGCACGAATTGCACGCGGTGCTTAAAATCGTCCCAATGCTCCAGCTTCCACGTATCGCGGTCCGTACAGCGCTCGATAATCCGTTCCTTTTGGGTTTCCATGTCCTTGAGCGTCACGACAACCACCTTCACGTCCACTTCCTTCTTGGTGAGACCCGCCTCTTGAAGCAGCGTTTCGATCCAGTCTTTGTTCTTCAGTTCCGCCGTGAACGGGGAAATCATAAATACGTTTTGGCCGGCCGCCAAATTTTCGATGCAGATGTCCCGCGTCGTATCGTATTCCAGGTCACGCAGGTGCTGCTTGTAAAAATCGGAATCCCGGTCGTTCACGTCCAGACCGTTCATCGCCAGAATCTTCTCGACACAGCGGCCGCCCACCGTATCCCGATCCAAAAAAGCCGCCGGCATCCGTCTTGCCAGCTTGCGAGCCACCGTCGTTTTCCCCGTTCCAGCGACTCCTACGAAAAAGACCAATTTCAACATGATGTCCAAAAATCCCCCTTCGACAATTGCGAGCAGATATACCTTTTGTCCTATTGTACGATATTGGATTCTCCGCAATCCAAACATGTGTTGCCATGATTCTTTTGGTTTGGCTTAAGACTGTTGGCGCAGGCGCGTTTCCCGGGCGAGCTCCTTCACGTTCTCCTCCAGCCGGGTGCGCAGCTCCCCGGCAATATCGAAGCCGCCGGATTCGGTGCGTGCTACCTGGGCGTCCACCGTATACACACCGCCCAAAATATAACGTGCGCCCAACGCGGACAAAACCGGCTTCAGCGCATAATCGATCGTCAGCAGATGCGCCAGACTGCCTCCAATAAAGAGCGGCAGCACGACTTTGCCGGCCAGGCCTTTTTGCGGCACGAGATCAAGGAACGTCTTCAGCACGCCGGTATACGACGCCTGATAGACGGGGCTGGCGACAACCACCGCGTCCGCCGCGGCGACCAGCGCATTCGCTTTGACGATCGCTTCACTTTCAAATTTCGTATGGATCAAATCCTCCGGCGGCAGCTCCACCACGTTCACATGGCTGACTTCGAAGCCCTCACCGCGCAGCAATTCCTCCGTCAACGCAATGACGGCCCCTAGCCGGGAGCCTGGTGTTGGACTGCCGTTAATAATCGTCACTTTCATATCGGATTCTCCCCTTATCTGCGACGGAGGTTCGTTTTCTCGCGAACCCCGGCCATTTGCCTAAATTTTAAAACGATGCTATCAATATTTGCTTGAAAAGTCAATGCAAACCGCGCCGCCGAAGGGCAATCCGGCGGCGGGCGGCATAAAGGCGCAGCGGGTTACAGCGCCTCGATGATATCCCCGGCGATGAGCGACGCCGGGTTACCCTTCCGGGCCGCGGCCGCGCGCTCGCCGGCCTGGCCGTGGAGGTACACGCCGAACGCCGCCGCTTGCACGGCGTCCAGGCCCTGGGCGAGCAGCCCGGCGATCAGGCCGGTCAACACGTCCCCCGAGCCCCCGGTCGCCATGCCGGGGTGCCCGGTGACGTTGACGAACACGCGGCCGTCCGGGGCCGCTACCACGGTGCGCGCGCCTTTCAGCACGAGCGTTACGCCGTGCTGAACCGCATAGCGCCGCGCCAGCCCGATGCGGTCCCGCTGCACCTCGGCCGTGGAGAGGCCGGCCAGCCGGGCCATTTCGCCGGGATGCGGCGTCAGGATCGCCGCCGCGTCCCGGCGAGGCCACGCCGCCGGCGCGCCCGCGGCGGCGAGGATGTTCAGGGCGTCCGCGTCCACAACGAGAGGACGCGGGGCGCCCTCCCAGACGGCGCGCAGGAAGCCGTCCTCGCCCGGGAAGCGGCCCAGCCCCGGGCCGATGGCGAGCACGTCGCGCGCCTCCAGCAGCCGCAGCAGCTCGGACGCCGCTGCGGCGTTCCAGGCGCCGGCTTCGCCGCCGGCCGGCGCCAGCATCAGCTCGGGCACGGCCCCGAGCACCTGCGGCAGCAGCGCCTCCGGCAGCGCCCACGTGACGAGGCCGCTGCCGGCGCGGAGCGCGGCTTTGGCGGCCAGCAAGCCGGCGCCGCTCATCGTGAGGCTGCCCGCCGCCAGCAGCACGTGCCCGTACGTGCCCTTGTGGCCGTCGGCCTCGCGCCGCCGCCCCGGGTCCACCCCGAGCTCGCCGCGCAGCGACTCCTCGGTGAGCAGCACCCCGGCTTCCGCCATCCCCGGCGGAAGCGCGCGGGGAATGCCGATATAGCGGACGATCACGTCCCCCGCCGCCTTCGCGCCCGGATACTGCGTCAGCCCCGCCTTCAAGAAGGCGAGACAGACGGTGATCCGGGCCTCTATGCATGGGTCGTGTACCGCGCCGGTATCGGCATCCAGCCCGCTGGGGATGTCGGCTGCCACGATCGGCAGCCGGCTCTCATTCGCCTCCCGAATCAGGGAGGCGTAGGCCCCCCGGGGCGCTCCTTTCGCCCCGGTGCCCAGCAAGGCGTCCACGATCCCCGTCACCCCACGGGATCGGGCCGCCGCCACCGCGCCGGGCGTGTACACCTCGCCCGGCAGCCCCAGCGCTGCAGCGATCGCATGCTGCAGCGCAGCTTCGCCGCCGAGTCGCTCCGGCTCCTCGGCGTACAGCAGGCTCACCCGAACGCCCGCATCCACCAAATGGCGGGCGCACACCAGGCCGTCGCCACCGTTATTTCCCTTGCCGATGAGAATCAGCCAATGCTCTTCCGGCCACGCTGGCGGGCTGCCCAGATCCCGGTCCAAGCTGTCCGCACCAGCTGGACGCTCGCGGATCGTCTCCTCGGGGCGCTCCGGCAGCCGCCCTTCCCGCCGTTGCCGGCAAAAAAGCAGCACCTCCTCGGCAATCGCCCGCCCGGCGTTCTCCATTAACGCGACCGCCGGAATGCCGATCTGCTCAATCGCATAGCGGTCGACGGCACGCATTTGCTCGGATGTCACGAATTTCACTGGTTCTCCTCCCCCATCTAACCTAGTACCCTACGGTAAAACGGGTGCCGATATAATACGGGTCCTCCGCTTCGTCCAGGAGGGCTGCTGCGTAATCCTCCGCCGTAATCCGGCTGTGATCCCGTTCGTCGACGACCAGACGGTCTAACCCTAAGCGGAACATCCCTGTGCGCTTCCCGGGCTCGATGAGCGCCGGCGGACTTAACACCGTCCACTCCAGGTCCGACGCCCGGTAGAGGTTCAGCGCTTCTTCATGGGCCCGGGCCAACGGCCGCACCTCCTCCGGAAACTCGGGCGTGTCCATGAGCCGCACACCTGGAGCAACTTCCAAGCCGCCTGCTCCGCCCACAGCGATCAGACGGCGGACACCGCCGCGCTTTACGCCTTCAATCAGCGAACGCGTGGCTTCCAGGAGCTCGTCCTCCTCCCCCAAGCGCGGCCCATACGCGCTGATCACAAGGTCTTGTCCTTGAACCAGCCGGGCGATGGAATCGGGGACCAAAATATCCCCTTCCTTCCGTATCAAATGCCCGGCCCTTTTGGAATCCGTCGGAACGAGATCAGTCACCCCCGTTTCGGCCGCCCGCGCCGGATCTCTGACCACTGCCGTCACTTCATGCCCGCGTTGCAGCGCCTCCACCGCGATTCTTTTTCCAATCATGCCCGTTGCGCCAAATAATACGATCTTCATCTATCGGTACGCCCTTTCTTCGCTGTTGGATGCGATTCCCAAGTTTTGCTGCTTACATTATAATCATCCTGCCCCCGCAAGTCCAAAAACAAAAGGGCTTCCCCCGCCGCGCGGTCAGAAAGCCCCAGATTCCCGCGATTCCCTTAGCCCGCCTTCCCCAAAGCGAAGCTCAGGATCAAGATGATAAACACAATGGCAGTAATAACTACGTACCGGTAGTCCTTCTCCGCCCAGAACAAAAAGAGCGAGACGAACACCCGAAATACCGGCGTCAAAATGAGCAGCAGCAAACCGGTCTGGATGACCGCAACCGACTTCAAGGCCAGCAAGCCGGACATGATCGCGCCAAAGCTGGTAGGGTACGTATCCCCCGGGTATCCGCTGTCGCCCGTGACCAAAAACTGGATGAGCCCAATTACGATCACAGCGGCAGCGAGGATCACGCCAACCCGGAGCATTTTGCTGATGGCCGTCTCAATCTCAAAGGTGCGGTTTTGCGTTGTCTCGTTATGGTCGCCCATGTCAGCCCCTCCATCCTTGATAGATCATTTGAAACGCCACGTACACCATGACCGGGATAAACAGCTTGCGGATCGTTTTACTCTTCATGCGCTGCATCAGGCGTGAACCGACGGTGGCTCCGATCAAAACGCCCAGGGCAACGGGAGCCGAAATCACCGGAATTATGTCCCCGCGGAGCAAATAGATCCCCGCACTGGCCGCCGCCGTAACGCCCATCATAAAATTGCTGGTGGCACTCGACACTTTCAGCGGCATTTTCATAAACACGTCCATCGCCATCACCTTAAAACTCCCGCTGCCAATGCCCAATAGCCCGGAAATGACGCCCGCACCGTACATGACTCCAAAGCCTTCGTACACACGGTCTACGTTATAGGCGACGGTCTTGCCCAGCGCCTTGTCGTAATACTCCCCTTGCAGCCCCAGCTTTTCGGCCACCGGATGCAGCGGAACGTTTTCCGGAACCTCTTGTTTGCTTTTTTTGATCATGGCATAGGCCGAGTAGAGCAGCAGTAAGGCAAAAATAATATACAAAAACCGCGGGGCAATCAACGCCCCGATAAATGCTCCGGTAATCGCCCCGACCGTCGTGGCGATCTCCAGAAACATGCCGACCCGCAAATTGGTGATCCGGTCGCGAATGTACGCCACCGCCGATCCGCTTGAAGTGGCGATGACGGAAATGATGCTCGCCCCGATGGCATGGTTGATGTCCACGCCAAACAGCAGCGTCAGCGCAGGGGTCACGATAATTCCGCCGCCCAATCCGAGAATCGAGCCCACGATCCCCGCCAGAATCGCGATCATAAAAATTTCAATTACTGTCGTAGTCAATCCGATGGCATCTCCTTTGCCCTTTACTCACCGGAGGGCTTCACTTGCTGCAAGCCTTCCCCTTGCTCACGCTATCGTTGTCTCCAATACATCCCCAGTCCGCCAGGAGCGGTATATTCGAAGCCGAAACGCCGGTACAACTTGTCTGCCGGCACATCCGCGATCAGGCTGACATAAGTTAAAGGCGGCGCATGTTGCTCCAGGAACCCCATAATTTCGCTCATGATCAATGTGCCTAAGCCCTTTCCCTGAAGATCCGGGCGCACAGCGATGTCCACCACCTGCAAAAAGCAGCCTCCATCTCCCACGACTCTTCCCATCCCCGCTAATCCCGCATCATCGTACAACGAGACGGCGAAGATGGAGTTGCTTAGGCCAATCTCTGCTCCTTCTGCGCTGCGCGGACTCATTCCCGCTAGTTCACGAAGCCTCAGGTAATCCGTAACTTCGGGCGCTTCGTATCTGATCTTCACATCGGCCCCCGATTGTTGTTCATTCATGCCGTTCCCTCCGCCTGCCGTTTTTTTGTGTAAGTTTTCACCAATTTCAAGTATATCATATTTACAAAACTCCTGACTCAAGCTTGAATCCGAACGGCACCTGTGCAATAGTGAAAGGAGGAATATGGAAAGGGTGATCGCCGTGTCACTTTCGGAATGGGTTTCTTGGCTACAGAGCCCTGATCATGCCGCGCTGGCTGCCTTTCTGGCATTGTCTGCGTTCCTTGCACTTTATGTCGCATCGCGCAACAAACTCATTCGGGACGAGCGAATCCGGCTGGATTACATTAACTCGACCTTGGAACGCTATGCGGCAGCTGCGGGGTCGTTGATGTCTGCAACGGAATCATCTTCGTCAACGCTCCCGGACCCCAGCGCCCTGCGGGACAAGCTGCTGGCTTGCCGGGCCGCGCCTTATGTCAGCGAAAATGTGCTCGCGCAAATCTCCGCGTTTACCGAGGATGATGACGCCTCTCGCCTGCCTCTGCTGCTGAGAACCATCGAGCGGGAAAGCGAGACGCTGATCGCCGAACGGGACAAGCTGCTCCGCCAAATGGAAGGTCCTGGCTGGGGAAGCTGGCTATGGCGCATTTTTCGGCCCGTTTTGCCGGGAGTGCTCGCCGCCGCCTTCTTTATCTCACTGCTCTGGTTGTGGCACCTGCTGGACACAAGCCTCTCCAGCGGTGCGGGAAGCGAAAGCGCGCGGGAATTGGCGCTCGACTGGATGCAACTGGCCTCGACCTGGTTTGCGCTGCTCATGCTTTCCTTGGCCGTGATGGGCGGGCGGAACCGGCACGTTAACGCGGTACCGGCCCGGCTGCTAGCGGCCTTGATCGCCGTGCTGGCCGTAGGACATTGGGCCGGTTCTTGGCTTGCCCCATATCTACTCGGGGCACAGCTGCTGCTGTTTCTCGGCGGTTTCCGCCTCAACAGCCGCAAACCGCGGAGGGCGCGTCCGTACGTTGGCCATGATCCGCTGCCGATGACACCCAAGGCTTCAGACGCCGTCTCCTCCGAAGCCGTGCAAGCGCTAAGCCATAAGGGCGACGAAGGCGAAACGACGCAATAAGAAAAAAATCTGAAACGCAAACAACCCCGATTCCTTGAGGCGGACAGGCCTTCTGCCTGACTGCCCGGAATCGGGGTTGTTTTTTGCCTTGGATGATGTTTTCGATGTTATTCGGCTTGTTGTTTTCGTGTTGCTCCTCGTTCTCCATTTTGGATTCAGTCTTTGTGCTCGTTCTGGTTCTGGTTCTTGTGGAGCCTGGCAGCCGCTTAACGCTGTCTAGATTCACGCAAAGGTTTGGCCGTATGACGGGAAGCTCCGGTAGCCCTGGAGGCATTGCCCGGGTTCAACTCGTAACGTCTGCGCTCCGTACGTTCCATTTGCACGATTTGGCCTTCATGGACAACGATGTTCAATGAACCGAATTCCATGCCGCCCAGCAGCTCAGCAATCCGTTCCAGCCAAATTTCATCAACTTGCAATGGTTTCGCCATCCCCCTACCCCTCCCCTGATTTAGGTATATAGGTAAATCAATAGTTCTCGCTGGATCCCAGGCACTTTCGCTAAACAGCCCAGTCAGCGCCCAATCTTGAATTCAGCCGAGCCTTCCGACCACTTGCAACATCCCTACGCCAAGCTCATGCTCAAACGACTGCATGTTTCCACGTTCGTCACACACTTCTAACGGAACCTAGCGCCGCTAATTGTGCTTTTCGCGGGTGTTTCCAATTCTAACGGAACGAGGAGACCTTATTTCGGACGATCTCTGTTCTTTCTCTACTTTTTCTGCCCAATAAGGTCTCTTGGTTCCGTTACAGCGGGAAATGTCCGGGAAATAGGCCAATAAGGGCTTTACGTTCCGTTAGATGCTGAGCCCCACAGGATCTGGCGTGCGCTTGCACAGAATCCAGCCTTCACCCTTCGCGGAACCGCCTCCCCGGAAGCTATCCCCGGCTTCACCCAGAAGGCTCTCCCCGTGCTTCCCCGCTCCATCTCTTCCCAAGGCCAGCCTGCGCAACTGGCGCACCCCTTGTCCCTGGTCTCAACCCTCCCTAATGACGGCTTTGGCGAGTGAACCAGCCTTTGAGCAGCAGGGTCACAAGCGCCAGCAGAAGCAAGAGAGAGGCTACCGCAAAGGACGCGGAAAATTGGTATTCGTTATACAAAATCTCCACGTGCAGCGGCAATGTGTTGGTTTCTCCCCGGATGTGGCCCGAGACGACGGAGACAGCGCCGAATTCTCCCATCGCTCGCGCATTACAAAGAACAATTCCGTACAATAAACCCCATTTGATGTTCGGGAGCGTGACCTTCCAGAAGATCCGGAAGCCCCGCGCTCCCAGCGTGATTGCAGCTTCCTCCTCCTGCTGCCCCTGGTCCTCCATCAGCGGAATGAGCTCACGGGCTACAAACGGGAAGGTCACGAACAACGTCGCCAAGATGATGCCTGGCAGAGCAAAAATAATCGAGATATGATGCTCCTCCAGCCACGGTCCGAACCACCCGTGCGAGCCATAGACCAGCACGTAGATCAGACCGCCGATCACCGGCGATACGGCAAACGGCAAGTCGATTAACGTGACCAGCACCTGCTTGCCGCGAAATTTAAATTTGGTGACGGCCCAGGCGGCAGCCACTCCAAAGATGGTATTCAGCGGGACGGTAATCAAAGCGACGAGCAGCGTCAGCCGCAGTGCGGATAATGCATCCGGGTCACGGATGGCTGCTACGTAGACGTCCCAGCCTTTCTTGAGCGCCTCCGTCAGGACGACGGCAAGCGGCAACACGATGAGCCACAGCAGGACCAGTGCGGCCGCCGTGATCAGCACCCACTTGATTACGCCAGAACCCTGCCCCGCCTGCTTCCGCGGAGCCGTTGGCTTGCTTGCTGCTAATGGCACAGAACCGGCCATCCTCTTCCCTCCCTATCGATTGGCGTTCCCGAGCTTGCCTATGCTCACCGGGCAGATAGCATCTCGTGATCGTCAGCTCTCCCCATCGGCAACACTCGTTATCGTGAGTCCGCGCTCTCAATCTCCTACCGCGCGGTCTTGCGAATCCGGCGCTGCAGCGTGTTGATGAGCAGCAGCAGCACAAACGAGATCAGCAGCAGCATCAGCGCAACCGCCGTCGCCCCGGCGTAGTCGAATTGCTCCAGCCTCGACATGATGAGCAACGGGGCGATCTCCGTCTTCATCGGCATGTTGCCGGAGATGAAGACAACGGAGCCGTATTCGCCGATGCCGCGGGCAAACGCGAGCGCAAACCCCGTTAACATCGGGGGCAGCAGCTCCGGCAGCACCACTTGGCGGAAGGTGCGGAAGCGGCTAGCGCCAAGCGTGGCCGCCGCCTCCTCCACTTCGGCATCCAGATCCTGCAGCACTGGCTGTACGGTGCGCACAACAAACGGGATGCCGATAAACATCAGCGCAAGCGTGATGCCCGCCGGCGTAAACGCGATGCGAATCCCCAGCGGTTCGAACAAGGAACCGATCCAGCCATTGGCCGAATAGATCGCGGTGAGGGAAACCCCGGCCACCGCCGTCGGAAGGGCAAAAGGAAGGTCGATCATGGCATCAAAAATGTTTTTGCCGGGAAAATCGTACCGGACCAGCACCCAGGCCAGCAGCAGCCCAAGCACCGCATCGATCAATCCGGCCACCGCCGCGGTCACAAAGCTCACTCTGTATGAAGCAAGCACGCGCGGGTCGGTTGCGATATCCCAAAATTTCTCCCAGGTTAGTCCTGTAGAATTCAGCAGCAAGGCGGAAAGCGGGATCAGCACGATCAAGCTGAGGTACAGCACGCTAAATCCCATCGTCAGCCCGAAGCCGGGCAGAACGCCGCGCTTTGCGGTGCTACTGTGCATATTCTTCGCCTCCGATTCGTTACGGTCGGTTCGTATTATTGCGGTACGTAAATTTGGTTAAAGATGCCGCCGTCATTGAAATGCTTCGTTTGGGCTTCTGCCCAGCCGCCAAATTCCTCAATCGTAAACAGCTTGATCTCCGGGAATTTGTCGGCATACTCCGCCTTGACGCTGTCGAGCGTTGGGCGATAGTAATTCTCCGCAGCGATCTTCTGTCCTTCTTCCGAATACAGGTATTTCAAATAAGCCTCGGCGACTTCGCGGGTGCCGCCTGCATCTACGTTTTTGTCGACCACGGCAACCGGCGGTTCAGCCAGTATGCTCTCCGACGGATAGACGATATCGAATTTATCCGGCCCCAGCTCCTGCACGGACAACCAGGCCTCGTTCTCCCAAGCCAGCAGCACGTCGCCGAGTCCACGTTCTACGAACGTCGTAGTAGCGCCGCGCGCCCCGCTGTCGAGGACCGGAACATGCTTGAACAGCTCTTGCACGAACTCCCGTGCTTTAGTTTCATCGTTATTGTTTTGATGCAGGGCATATCCCCATGCCGCCAGGTAATTCCACCGCGCCCCGCCAGAGGTTTGCGGGTTTGGCGTGATCACCTCAACGCCATCCTTGATCAGATCGTTCCAATCCTTGATGTCTTTGGGATTGCCTTTACGAACCAGAAATACGATCGTGGAGGTATAGGGCGAGCTGTTATGCTCGAACTTTTGCTGCCAGCCTTCATTGATCAGCCCGGTTTCCGCAATGGCGTCAATGTCGTATCCCAGCGCCAGGGTAACCACATCGGCTTTCAACCCGTCAATGACAGCCCGGCTTTGCTTGCCCGATCCGCCATGCGACTGTTTAATGGTGACCTTCTGTCCTTTTTCTTTCTCCCAATATGCCGCAAAAGCTTTGTTATAATTTTCGTATAATTCCCGGGTCGGGTCGTAGGATACGTTCAGCAATTCCACCGCTTTGGGCTTCTCCCCGCCGCCGGAATTCCCGGCTGCCGCGCTGGCCGCATCGTTGCCGCCGCTCGTGTTGGACGAGCAAGCCGCCAGGACCCCAACCAATATCAATGCCAGACTCATCAGAACCCCTTGCTTCAACCTTCTGTTCATCGTATCACTCCCCATACTCTTTTCTCGCTTTACTAGGGCAGGGCAGGCATCCACCGTATCAACCACTTGACAACGGAAAACGGAGAAACGCCCCACCCCCTACGGTCAAACCGAGCTACTACCCGTGTCTGCCAAGGCAAGTAGAGCGTTCCTCCGTCCGTACGGTGAGAACATTTTTAATTATTCCTACCTGTTTAGTATGCTATGGTGTTATTTTATATGCGGCAGCCCAGAAATGTCAAACCTTTTTATGCAAAAAAATCAATTTTTTTATAAGCCTCCCTTATAGCCGGTACAGGCTGCGGCATGGGTTGCGGACCTCCCTTCCAGACAATGCAAAACACCCGAAGACCGGCAAAATGCAGGCCTTCGGGTGTCTGGATCGGATCCTTCGTCCGCTTGGATATGAGATGAAGCTTCTGATTCACATGGAACCTGCCGGCTGCTTACCCACGGCAAAGTCTGCCGGCAGCGGTTCAATGCAGGAGGGTTTGCTGATACTCAAGCTATGCACCGCAGGCGTCAGACTGCCGCTCTCGGGATCACGCCGCAAGGCGGCGATATTGCCGCTGTACTGATTCGCCACCAGCACATAGTCGTCCAGGACGGCGAAGTTCCGCGGCCAGCTGCCCCCCACACTCGTCCATTCCGGGTCCTCAAGGCGACCGGTGTGCCGATCGATGCGGAAACGGACAATGCTGTCATGTCCGCGGTTGGAGCCGTATACGTAACGTCCGTCCGGCGAGAAGTGAATATCGGCCGGATAGTTTTCCCCGCGGAAATCATCCGGCAGGGAGCTGACGTGCTGGATCGCCTCAAGCCGCCCCTCCACCGGATCGAAAGTATATGCCGTCATCGTATTGTTCAACTCGTTCATGCCGTAAGCAAACCGTTCCGACGGATGGAGCACGAAATGCCGTGGACCTGTCCCCGGCGGCAAATGGGTTACCCTGTGCTTTACTAGCCGTCCGCACTCCAACCGATAGATCACTATCTGGTCGGTTCCCAGGTCGGAGACGAAGGCGAACCGTCCATCATGGCTAGGCACAATGCTGTGAGCATGAGCCGATTCCTGGCGCTCCTGGTTTACACTACTTCCCTCATGGCGGATCAGGGCCGTCATTTCCCCTAACGACCCATCCGCTTCCAGTGCAAAGGCATTCACATGCCCGCTGGAATAGTTGGCGACCAGCAAAAACGGATCCCGCCCACATTTCAAAGCCAGATGGCACGGGTCGGCCCCATGCGTTGCCCGTTCGCTGTGCAACATCGTCAGCTTCCCATCCTTAGGATCAACCGCAAATCCAGCAACCTGCCCTTCGGTCTGTTCACTTACCGCATACAATCGCATACCCTTCGCATCGAAGGTCACAAAGGAAGGGTTGGTGAGGCCCGCAGTCTCGTGGATAACCCGCATCTCGCCGGTATCCCTCTGCAGCTCGCAGAGATAAATTCCGGGCTCCCCGCGATCAGCATAAGAACCCACAAAAAAGTGCCAATTCGGTCCAGCTTCCTTGCTCACCGATTTCTCTTCCTTCTCTTTCTCAAATTCATCCAGCATCTGCTTCACTTCAGACAACGGAAGCCGATCAAAAAACATCTCCACCTGTTTCTCTGCCCCGCTGTAGATCTGGTTCATCACGGCAGGGATGTTCGAGGAGATATTACAGGAAGAGTGTTCGCTGCCGGAACACCAGTTGGGATGCAGCGATCCTTGAGCGAAGATGCGGTACAAATCGCCGAGAGTAACCTGCGAAAGCTCGCACTTTAGCAAGTACCCGCCGCGGGCCCCTTCCTTCGTCGTCACCAGGTCGTGGCGGCGAAGCAGGCTGAGCACCTTACGTACACGGGCCGGATGGGTCGCGACGCTGCAGGCGATCTGTTCGCTATTGGCCATGCGATCCTCCTTGGAATCTAAATACAACAAGCAATGGACGGCGACCGTTAATTCGCTATTCATCTTCCTTCTTCCCCTTCCCTTACCAAGTTTGAAACAAGTGCAGACGAGTATGTTATAATGTTCTCGCGAATCGCTATTCGCTAGTCACTTTATTCCATTTCGCTAAATACTCAATATATACATACTATATACTTACAGAAAGGGAACCTCTATGAACCTAATGAATCCCTCTTATATGCAAGCCGCCTTTACCGTTGGTGCAATGGCCATGGCCGTCGCTGTTCTGTTTATCCGTCTGAAAGCCAGTCGTCGGCCTGTCACGGTGAAGAAAATCATCATTCCCCCGCTAGGAATGACAACCGGCCTCTTCATGTTTGTTGTGCCGGAAACGCACATTCCTCTCCTGTGGGGCGTAATCGCCTTCGCTTTCGGTTGGCTCCTGTTCTCCTATCCGTTGATTCGGACAACCAAGTTCGAGAACATCGGCGGCGAAATTTACGCGGAACGTTCCCGCAGCTTTATCTTTATCCTGATTGGACTGCTGGTCGTCCGTCTCTTGCTGCATGAGGCCGTAGAACAATACGTCTCCGTCATGCAAACCGCGGCGCTGTTCTTCCTGCTCGCTTACGGCATGATTATTCGCTGGCGGCTGTATATGCTCAAGCAATACCGGGCAATGACCGGGAATACCGCCTCCTCATGATTCACGAAACCGTTGCAGCACCTCAAACATATTAAATTTTCTATATAGATGCAATCCTTTTATGGAGATTTTATTTTTGCATCACTTTCCAATCTATCACCCGGATGAATACAACAACAGCCGTACTCGCATGAAGCGAATACGGCTGTTGTTGCTCACCGCGCTCTCCGATTCCGGCAGCAGCTTTCGCCTATGCCTTCTTGGACGACGATCTTTGATCGGAGCTTGGATTGCTCAGTTGAGGGAGCATGCGCATCCCCATGACCATCTCGGACGAGCAGAGCGGACATACGGGGCTATATTCAAAGGTGAAATTGTCCCGCATCCACCCGTTGCAGTCATCGCTAGTGCAGGTCCATACCGGCGTATTTTCCTCAGGAATTTCCTCTAACGTCTTTTTACGGTAGTTCATAAATTCCCCTCCTCTTCAAGGTGAACGTTCCAACCAGGTGAATCGATGTAATTGTTGCAGCTTTATATGTACCATCAGAAGCGGACTTCTGAAAAATTAACCTCATGAATGATCTTCGCGAAGAAAAACTGCCCTTAATGCGAGCACGCATTAAGAGCAGTTCCTAACTAACTTACAGTTTTACAACGTTCTCGGCTTGCGGGCCGCGGTTGCCTTGAACCACGTTGAATTGTACGCGTTGGCCTTCGTCGAGGGTTTTGAAGCCTTCGCCGGTGATTGCGCTGAAATGAACGAATACGTCATTTCCGCCTTCCACTTCGATGAAGCCAAAACCTTTCTCAGCGTTAAACCATTTCACTGTTCCGGTTTCCATGGGGAATACCTCCTGTTTCAAGATTAACATGATTCATTTTTTTAACAGAAGTCGCTCAATAAAGGCTGACCCTTATTGAACATGCACCACTTGTATAAAAAAAATTCACACATTGAAAAAAGTTCCAGTTTTATAAAGTGACACCCTTTTCAATGCGTGAATGATATCCTCTTTCAAAACCATGATTTGAACTCATTATATCCTTTTGCCAGATAAAAAGCAAATCCCCTGGTTTTTGCAAGCTGGTCCGGAAAGACTGGACAAATCCAGTTGGCGAAAACTATAATGACAGATGTAATCTGCAGTCATATTGTTCAGGGGTGCTGGAATTGGCCGGCTGAGAGTGTATCCCTTCAAGATACTGACCCTTCAACCTGATCTGGATAATGCCAGCGTAGGGAGCCATACCATGGTGATGAACTTATTTTACATGTCATTTCCATTGCCTATTGCGTCCCGGATCCGGGACGTTTTTTTGTATCCGGAAGTTGGAAGTTACGCTTAAGGACGCACATCCAGGGTTATACCAAGAACAAGCTGCGGAAATCTACACCAACGAAGGAGAGTAGAAGTCGTGAAAGTTCAAGTACGTACCGCACTGGCCATGTTTCTCGGTTGCTTGCTGCTGATATTGTCCGCCTGCGGCGGAGCGAATGGGAACAGCGCCGGGAAGGCGAAAGCCGGAAACCCAAGCGGGCAAAATACCGAAGCCGCCGCACCAAATCAAGGTTCTAACACAGAGCTGCAAGATGTTAAAGTTGTGCTCGACTGGAGCCCGAATACGAACCACACCGGGCTTTACGTCGCCAAGGATCAAGGCTATTTCGCCGAGGAAGGGCTGAATGTGGACATTCTCTTGCCCGGTTCCGGCGGTGCTGAGGCGATGGTTGCCTCCGGAGAGGTGCCGTTTGGCGTCAGCGTGCAGGAGAACGTAACGCAAAGCCGGATCCAAGGCGTCCCGCTCGTCTCGATTGCCGCGATCATTCAGCACAATACGTCCGGCTTCGCTGCCCCCGTAGACAAGAATATTAAATCGCCTAAAGACTTCGAAGGCAAAGCCTACGGCGGCTGGGGCTCTCCGGTGGAACAAGCGGTGATCCAATCGATCATGGACCTGCAAGGCGCTGATGTCAACAAGGTGAAATTCGTTAATATCGGGGATGCCGATTATTTTACGGCGGTGAAGCGGGATATTGATTTTGCCTGGATTTTCTACGCCTGGACAGGCATTGAGGCCGAGCTGCGGGGCGAGCCGATCGACATGCTGTATGTCAAGGATTTCTCCGAGAAGCTGGACTACTACACCCCGGTACTCGTGACAAACGAGAAGACGATCAAGGACAACCCCGAGCTGGTAAAGGCTTTTATGCGGGCCGTGTCTAAAGGTTACAATTATGCGATCGACCATCCGGAAGAAGCGGCGCAAATCCTGTTGAAAGCCGTACCGGATCTCGACAAGGACCTGGTGGTGGCCAGTCAAAAATGGCTGAGCCCGAAATACAAGGACGATGCTCCGCGCTGGGGCGAGCAGAAGAAAGAAGTGTGGCAGAACTACTCCGATTGGATGTTTGAGCGCAAGCTGCTGGAAAAACCGCTTGACGTAGATGCCGCTTTTACCAACGAGTTTTTGCCAAGCGAATAATTTACTATACTTTAACCCAATGATGCCAAATCCCTATTCGAAAGGATGAACCCACCCATGCCAAACGCGTTATTAAGCATTCAGATCATTCCGAAGACACCCAACGGCGAAGACGTCATTCCCTATGTAGACCGGGCCATTGAAGTGATTCAAGCATCCGGGGTCAAATATCAGGTGAACCCCCTGGAGACGACCATGGAGGGGGATCTCGACGAGCTGCTGGCCATCGTGAAGAAAATGAACGAAGCCGTCATTGAGTTCGGCAGTACGGGCATCATTTCGCAAATTAAAATTTCGTACAATCCCAAAGGCGTCAGCATGGATAAGCTGATTGAAAAATATCGGCCATGAATCTCCGCAGCCTTTGGCACAGCATCTGGCCGCCCCTCGTGGCGGTCATCTTGTTTTTGCTGATCTGGCAGGGCACTACCGCCTGGTTCCACATCGAGAAGTGGATTCTCCCCAGCCCGGTGGATATCGGTCGTGAAGCGGCTGCCGGTGCGGCCAGCTTAGGGGAACACACGGCGGCGACGCTGCGGCTGATGCTTATCGGCTTTGCCATCGGGACGCTCGTAGGCTTGCTGACGGCGTTTGTCCTGCATTATGTCCCGTTTCTGAAGGCGTCGCTATATCCGCTGATCATCCTAAGTCAAAACGTGCCAACCATTGCGCTGGCGCCGCTGCTGATGATCTGGTTTGGATTTGGCATCCTGCCGAAGATTATCGTCATTACGCTCGTCTGCTTCTTCCCTGTCGCCGTGGCGGCCATGGACGGACTGAGCCGCACGGATCGGGCGATGCTCGATTATATGCGAATGATCGGTGCGTCCAAGGCGGATATTTTCCGCAAGCTGGAGGTGCCCTACGCGATCCCTTCGATCATGTCCGGGGTGAAAATCGCCGCAACATACAGCGTCATGGGGGCGGTCATTGCCGAGTGGATCGGCGCGGACAAGGGCATCGGCTACTATATGATGCTGCAGAAGGCGTCGTTCCGCACGGATAAGATCTTTGTCGCCATCGCCATCATCGTGGCGATCAGCCTCGCGATGTTCGCCTGCGTCGCTTTGTTGGAAAAATGGCTTGTCCGCTATAAACCGGCGAACGACCGGAGATAGGGCAGCTTACGGAAAGGAAGGCTTGGTTCATGAGCGAAGCATCAACGCATAGAGATAACGCCATCCCCGCGCTGGAGGTCCGGCAGATCCATAAAACGTTCCGCGACCGACGCCGGGAGGTCCCGGTCCTTCAAGACATTTCGCTGCGGGTGCCGGCCGGCGAATTCGTGTCGATCATCGGCCCATCCGGCTGCGGCAAAAGCACGCTGTTTCACGTCATCGGCGGCCTGACTGCGCCGGATCAAGGCGAAGTGCTCCTTCAGGGACGCCCAGTCACCGGCCAGCGCGGACATATCAGTTACGTGCCGCAGCAGCCGGCGTTATTCCCTTGGCGGACGATCGAGGAGAACGTCGTGCTGGCGCAGGAAATCGCCGAGGCCGGAAGCCGGAGCTCCCGTGCGGACATCCAGCACTGGCTCCAAAAAGCCGGGTTAAGCGGGTTTGAACGGGCTTATCCCCATATGTTATCCGGCGGCATGCAGCAGCGAGCTTCGTTCCTGCGGGGCCTGCTCGCCCCCCAGGAAGTGATGTGCCTGGACGAGCCGTTTAGTGCGCTGGACGCCTTAACGCGCAGCGAAATGCAGCGCTGGCTGCTGGACATTTGGGAAGAGAATAAGCGCTCCGTCCTGATGATTACGCACAGCATCGAGGAGGCACTGATGCTCTCGGACACGATTGTTTTATTTTCAAACCGGCCAGCCCGTGTGCTGCATACCATTCAGGTGCCGTTTCCCCGGCCGCGGCGCGAGGAAATGACGGAGGATCCCGATTTTATGCGATTAAAACGGGAGATTGCGGCCATGATGGCGGCGGAACAACGCAAAACAGCAGCAGGAGGAGTCTGAATCAGACTTCCTCCTGCTGCTAGAAATCCATCGCAACCTCAGTAACCTCCACCTGATCCACATCCAGCATCAGTTCGACCCATCGTTGCAGATGCTTGGCTTCCCCTGCAAAGGCGATCAGCCAGGTCACCGATTCGATGGATTCTAAAGGTTCCGCCGGATCTGAGAGATTCGGCGTCCGGTCCAGCACCTGCTCATAGGCGCTTAACTTCATGTCAATCAGCCGGAATCGCTCCAGCTTCTGTGTACAATCGGGAATTAAGGTCACGCGCAGGTAGAGCAAAGTCCTCCCTGTCCGGTTGGCTTCCTCCAGTTCCTCCGGAGTAACGGGACGGCTCCAGGACCTTTTTTCCATGTCCATTCCCCCTGATATCCGCTGATTACATAATGGAGTAAATATTCAGCATTTCATCGGAAAGCTCCATTAACGCATCCACTACTTCCGGATCGAATTGGGTCTCACGATGTTGGTGCAATTCCAGCTTGGCTTCAGCCATAGTCAGCTTCCGTTCCCGGTAATGCCGGTCCGATGTCATCGAATCGAAGGCGTCAACCACCGCGCAAATTCTCGCCTTATAGGGGATTTGTTTCCCCTTCAGCCCATCCGGGTACCCCGCCCCGTCCCAACGCTCATGATGCCAGCGGACGATATCCGCAATGCCCGGTCCAAACGCAGGATCCGCTTCTACCAGCTCTGCCCCGATGACCGGATGCAGCTTAATGATCCTCCACTGTATCTCCGTCAGCGGCTCCCGCTGCTCAATGATCGCGCGGGGGATCATCGTTTTGCCGATATCATGCATAAAGCACCCGCGGACCAGCATGTCCTTCTCAGCTCCGGTGATCTTCAGCGGCTCGGCGATTTTCTCTGCCAGCATAGCAACCCGTATACTATGGTGATAGGTTTCCGGATGTTTGCGCACCAGCAGGTTAAACCACTTCACGGCTTCCGGGCTATAGTCCATGTACCAATCGTCGACGAACTCATTAAAAACAGTCAACCGTTCTGCCCCCTAAAAAACCTGTGTCGTCATTCGTCTCTCCCGTCTCGGAGTCGACGTTCCTTATTTCCCGAAAGAAAAAAGTTATTTTGGCTAATAATTTGCTTAATCCCCGTTAAATTTTAACGCTTTTTACCCGATGATGATTCAGAGCAAACGGATGAAAAACAGACCATGTCGTACAATAACAATTATGCGACAA
>NZ_JALXVO010000037.1:0-44998 GCF_025151705.1 Paenibacillus sp. p3-SID1389
AATTTCGGGGGATCGGCATCCTGATATCGCAAGAAAAACTTCCGCTAAACGCGGTCTGGCTACATTGAATGTACGTCGATAGACGTTTTTCTTAACAGCATCTAATCTATGAGATTCTTCATTGCCTGTAGTAAGCAATTTCGAGACCTGTGATTTTGATCATTCCGTCTTTACGCTGTCCACGTAGGGTAGCAAGCACAATGAATCGCGGGATCATCAGCCAAAGGTGCCAGAAAAATAAAGAGAGCACAAAGGAGACCGGCGACCAAGGGATGAGAATCACGATAATACAGCAACCGATCCAGGCGGAATGAAGGTGGACTCGGCGATATACGGGATAAGAAACGTATTGATCAGGTGAGTAACCAATCCATGGCATTTGACGGGAAAACCGCCAGCGCTTGCGATAGGAGTGGCTGACAATCATCAGCACGGAGCGGGAAATGACATATTGGATCCATAAGATGACCGGTATGGCTAATAGGAAGAAAAAGATACTGGTCCAGGATATGAATACCGTCTCGGCTGCAAGCCAAATGACGGGGAGTATGCCTAAGCTATATATGAGCGACTTCGGTAAAGCCTTCTTTTTGAGCAAGGTGTAGTGATAAAATGTCGCTTGGCTTTCGGTTTCAGCGGGCTTCAAGCGTTTGATCCTCCTCCCAATTTTCATCAGCTCCGCACATCGCGGACTAGCTCTTCTTAATATATCGGAAGAATACAAGAATAATTAAGGCGGCGCGTACAAACACGTTGTTCTGGCTGTCGGCATAAGATAAAGTAGGAAGCGGACTATGAAAAGGTTTAAAATAGTAGAATCTGTGTCATACTGATAGTAAAAAAAGACAAGGTGGGATCGGACATGGATGAGTCGAGCGTTAGCACCTGCATTATATGTGGAGAACCGAAAACAGAGGGTATTCATATCGTATCTGAATTTATCTGCGACGCTTGCGAGGCTGAGATGGTGCGCACCGACGTGCAGGAGGAGAAATACCACTTCTTTGTTCATCAAATGAAGCAGATCTGGGTGCAAAAAAATGCATAACACTGCCGGATAAAAGGACCTGTTCATTTTGGGGAGCGGGTCCTTTTATATTGCTCTACTGAGCGAACTAACGGTAAAATGAGATGAAGCAATGAATACAATCATGTTAATATACGGTTAACCCAGAGTCGGAAGGAATCGAAATGGCAGAGGATCATAACGGAAGGGCCCCTTTGGTTGAAGCTTTGCTGCAGTATCAGGCGAAAAAGGTTGCTTCCTTTCATGTCCCGGGGCATAAAAATGGACAGGCTTTGCGCAGCAATGCGAATGTGATGGAGGAGTTGGCGCGCGTGATGGAAATCGACGTGACGGAAATCACCGGGACGGATGATCTCCATCATCCCGAGGGCGTCATCCGCGAGGCGCAGCGGCTGGCCGCCGCCCAGTTTGGGGCGGAGGAGACGTTTTTTCTGGTTGGCGGCAGTACAGCCGGCAACCTGGCCTTAATCCTGAGCGTGTGTACCACGCCAGGGGATGTGCTGCTCGTGCAGCGGAACGTGCATAAATCCGTCATTCACGGATTGATGTTGGCGGGCGCGCACGCGGTGTTTTTGGCGCCGCAGCTGGACGCGGGCAGCGGGCTGGCCACCATCCCGAGCGAAGCTGCGGTGCGGGAAGCCCTGCGCCGGTATCCCGGCGCGAAGGGGCTGCTGCTCACGCACCCGAGCTACTACGGGATGGGAGCGCCGTTGCAGCCGCTGGCCGAGCTGTGCCACGCGCACGGGGTGCCGCTGCTCGTCGACGAGGCGCATGGCGCCCACTTCGGCCAGCACCCGGCGCTGCCGGAGAGCGCGCTGGCCGCGGGGGCCGATGGCGTCGTGCAGTCGACGCACAAGATGCTGACCGCGCTCACGATGGGCGCGATGCTGCACGTGCAAGGCGGGCTGCTCGACCGCACGCTGCTGCGCCAACGGCTGGCGATGCTGCAGAGCTCCAGCCCGTCCTACCCCATCATGGCTTCGCTCGATCTGAGCCGAAGCCTGCTGGGGCAGCAGGGCCCCGCCTTCTTCGAGGGCGGGCTCGCCGCGGCCGCGCATCTGCGGCGCGGCCTGGCCAAGCAATCGCGCTTCGGCGTCGTGGCACCGCCGGGCGCCAGCGGAGAGGCTGCTGCATATACTATCCAAGATCCTTTGAAGCTTGTGATATTCGATGCATCCGCAGCCCTCTCCGGGTATGAACTGCAAGAGCGGCTCGAAGCCGAAGGCTGCGTGCCGGAGATGAGCGATGACCGCTTTGTGGTCCTGGCGCTGGGCCCCGGAACAACGATGGAAGATGCCGATCGGCTGCTGCAAGCGCTGGATCGCATCGCCCAAGCCGATTCACCGGGGAATGCGGTGAGGAGTGGTCTCGTTTCCCCAACAGGTTCGGCCGAGGAACTTTCCACGTGGAACAATTCAGTTCATGAAGTGCATCTGTCGGAGGTGTCTGAGCCTGTACCGTTTAGCCTTAAGCCACTGCTTCCAGGGGAGAGCGAAGCGATCCCCGTTGAAGAAAGCCTTGGCCGGCAAGCGGCGGAAATGATCATTCCGTATCCTCCAGGTATTCCGTTGCTCTACCCCGGAGAGACGATCACCGAGGCGGTAAGGCAGCGGCTGCGGATGCTGCGGGATTCGGGAGCCAAGTGCCAGGGGCCGGCCGACCCGCGGCTGCAGACGATTCAAGTCAAGAAAGGGTAAAGCCAAGCATATACTTGTACATGATTTTTGGAGAAGAAAGCAGGGAACGAACTAGATGAACCATCAAGCCAAGGGATTATTTATTACGCTTGAAGGGGGGGATGGCTCCGGCAAAACGACGGTTATGCGGGAAATGGAACGGCTGCTCAAGGAACAAGGCGTGAACTTTATCTCTACGAGGGAACCTGGCGGCATTGAAATTGCGGAGAAGATCCGTGAGGTGATCTTGAATCCGCAGCACACGGCGATGGATGCGCGGACCGAGGCGCTGTTATACGCCGCATCCCGGCGGCAGCATCTAGCGGAGAAGGTGGAGCCCTCCCTGGAGCGTGGGATTACGGTTCTCTGCGATCGCTTTTTAGATAGCAGCCTGGCCTATCAGGGGTATGCCCGCGGGCTGGGGATCGATGAAGTGCTGAAGATTAATCTTTTTGCCACCAAGGGACGGTTTCCGGATCTCACTTTCTACCTCGATATTGAGCCGGAAGTCGGGTTAGCCCGGATTGCTGCCGGTGCCGGACGTGAAGTGAACCGCTTGGATATGGAGAGCCTGCACTTTCATCAAAAGGTTCGGGAAGGATATCAAATCCTCGCCGGGATGTATCCGGAACGGATCAAAACGATTGATGCCTCTCGTAGTAAGGAAGAGGTTGCGGCGGAGATTCGCGGGCATCTTTATGTGGCAATAAAGGAGATCATGGCCTAGGTGTCAAATAGGTTAGTATGGTACATTTTATAAAACAAGGAGGTACTGCATATGAAACTGATTGTTGCGATTATCCAAGATAAAGACAGCAACCGGCTATCCAGCGCGCTCGTGAAAGAAAATTATCGGGCAACGAAGCTGGCGAGTACCGGAGGGTTTCTTCGGGCGGGGAACACCACATTTATGATCGGTGTAGACGACCATCAAGTGGATGACGTATTGAAAGTGATCCGTAACAGTTGTAAAGTGCGGGAACAATTAGTGACCCCGGTTACCCCGATGAGCGGTACAACCGATTCGTATTTGCCGTTGCCCGTGGAAGTGCAAGTGGGCGGGGCGACGGTGTTTGTTCTCCCAGTAGACCGTTTCGAACACTTCTAATATAGTGGTTATTAAAAAGTAGGCTTTTGATCACGATGTAGCACAGGGATGAGGGTTCGACGTCGAATCTTGAACTCAACTTGCTTCTCCGCACTCGCGGAGTCGAGGCTTCGATTTCATAGTTCATTCAATCTATTTAATCAACTATAGGCGGTGGACGCTTTGAAAATTGATCCGGGATACCGGCCGCTCAAAAGCGGCTTGGGGGTGAGTGACAGCCCTGCCAAGCCGGTACAGTCGAAAAGCTTCGCCGACGTCATGCAGCGGCATGGGCAGCAGGCGACCCAAGAAGAATTGAACCGGAGATTTAAGGAGATTCAAATGCAAGGGGACCGGCTTGCCCGGTCCATGACCGTTCGGGAGCTGAAGGCGTACCGGATGATGGTCAAGCGGTTTCTCGAGGATACGGTTCGGCGGGGTGTGGGCATCAAAGAATCCAGAGGCTGGGACCGCCGCGGCCGTGGGAAGCGTTATAAGCTTCTTGATGAAGTGGATGCTGCGCTGCTGGCGATGGCAGACGAATTGCTGGAGACGGAGCAAGGCAAGATCGAGCTATTGCAAAAGATCGGCGAGATCCGCGGCATGCTGATTAATCTGGTTTTCTAGCTTTGAAAGGACGAGGCAGAAGAGATGTCATTTCAAGAGATCATTGGGCAGGAGACGGCCAAACAATTGCTGCAAAGCAGTCTGCGGCGCCAGGAAATCTCCCATGCCTATATATTTAGTGGACCGCCTGGAAGCGGGCAGATGGAAATGGCCATGGCCTTCGTCCAGGCGTTGTTCTGTACACGGGGCGGAGACGATGCTTGCGGGGAGTGTCTGGAGTGCCGGAAGGTACTGCATGGCAATCATCCCGATTTGTTTACAATCAAGCCCGACGGGGCAACGATTAAAATCGAACAAATCCGCGATCTGCAGCGGATTTTCTCTTACCGTTCGGAGAGCGGGAATCCTAAGGCTTATATTATTGACGAAGCCGAAAAAATGACAGTGCAAGCGGCCAACAGCTTGCTCAAATTTCTGGAGGAACCGCCATCTCCGGCCGTAGCAATTCTGCTGTCGGATAATGGACGAGCGTTGCTCCCTACAATTCAATCGCGCGCCCAATGGGTTCCATTCTCTCCGGTGAATCCGGAGACGATGCTCCAGATATTGGCGAACGAGGGATTTTCGACAACCTTGGCTCGCAGTGCCGTTCATCTCGCGGCAGGACTGGGTCCATGCCGTGATTTAATCCAGCAGAATTGGTTTGCAGAAGTTCGAAACGTAGTGTTACAATTAGGAAAGGAGATCGCAGGCCGTGGCGGCTCTCCATTAATTACGGCGCAGCAGGTATTGTTCAAATCCGGGTTGACCGATCATTTGGACATGCTGTTCAGCCTTTTCCATTTGTGGTTCAAAGATATGATCCATGCGCTCTATCATAAACATGATCAAATCGTTTTCATAGATGAGCTTCAGTTTATCAATCAACATTGTACTAGCCGCAGTGCAGAACAGTGGATTGAGGCCATGGCGCTGGCTGCAGAGAGCAAGAAGAAGCTGCGGCAGCATATGAATGCCAATCTCTGCGTAGAGCAGTTTTTGATTGCCGTGGATGGACAACGGTAAGACCTGCACCAAGAATAGACAGATAGGCTTTGATTTCGCATGAAACTTTCTCCCCTGAAAGAGCAGGGAATGTAATAGTTTCTTTGGATCGCGCTGCTTTCGTGAGTTGCGGTTCGCCAGTCTTGTAGAGCTATACGAGGGGGTTAGTTTTTGTATACTGTAGTGGGCGTCCGCTTTAAGAAGGCGGGCAAAATCTATTATTTCGATCCGTTGGACCTCCCGGTAGAGAAAGATCAACACGTTATTGTTGAGACTGCTCGGGGGATCGAATATGGGAAAGTGGTGGTCGGCAAGAAGAAGGTTGGAGAATCCGATGTCGTCCTTCCGCTGAAGAAGGTAATTCGGATCGCCGATGAAGCCGACGCCCGAGTTGTCGAGGAGAACAAGCTTGCGGCAAAGAATGCCTTTGTCACATGTTTAAATAAAATTAAAGATCATGATTTGAAAATGAAGCTGGTCGACGTGGAATTTACGTTTGACCGCAATAAAATCATTTTTTACTTTACGGCGGAAGGCCGTGTGGATTTTCGTGAGTTGGTGAAGGATCTGGCCAGCATCTTCCGGACCCGGATTGAGCTCAGACAGATCGGCGTGCGGGACGAAGCCAAGATGCTTGGCGGTATCGGCCCCTGCGGACGCGTGCTCTGCTGTTCCTCTTGGTTGGGGGATTTTGAGCCGGTATCGATCAAGATGGCGAAGGACCAGAGCCTGTCGCTGAACCCTACGAAAATCTCAGGATTATGCGGCCGTCTGATGTGCTGTCTGAAGTTCGAGCATGACAACTACGAAAGCACGAAAGAAGAGCTTCCATCCGTAGGCAAAATCGTCGTTACCTCGCTGGGAGACGGCAAGGTCGTTGGACTCAACGCCGGCAGCCGCACCGTCCATGTACAGTTGTTCGAAATCGGGAAAGTGAAGGAGCTTCCGCTGGACGATGTCGTCCTGAAATAAAGAAGATCTTTTTCAAGATAGATTCTAGAGATGACTCTGGGGTGGGAACTTGGAGAACAAGGACATTTTCACAAATATGCAGGCGCTGGAAACGCAAATGGGAAAAGTACACGGCGATTTGAGCAGCCTCATGTTGGAGGTCAAGAAGCTGGTGGAAGAGAACCAGCGGCTTCGCCTCGAGAATGAACAGCTGCGCAAAATATTAAAGCGGGAGAGCACCGAGGGACCGCTGCCCATGCCGGCGTCGGTCAGAACCGATAGTCCGGTTCCGGCTGGCAAAGAAGCGATCGATGTCGTCGGTGAAGGCTACGATAACTTAGCGCGTCTTTATCATGAGGGCTTTCATATTTGCAACGTTTATTACGGGCATCTGCGCACCGAAGGTGACTGCCTGTTCTGCTTGTCGTTTTTGAATAAATGATGAACCGTGGGGGTGTCCCTGCGGTTTTTTTTAAATTTAGGCTGAAAAAGGATGGGTATCCGAGTCGATGAACCATGTACCAATTTATGAGCAGGAGCGGATAGACGACCTGCTGACCCATGATTTACATATCATCCAGAGCGACGAAGTGTTTAGCTTCTCGATGGATGCCGTGTTGCTGGCCCGGTTTGCACCAGTGCCCAAGTACGGCAAAATACTCGATTTATGCACCGGCAATGGGGTGATCCCCTTGCTGCTCTCCACCCGGACGGAGGCGAAGATCGAAGGGATCGAGATCCAGCCGCGGCTTGCAGATATGGCTCGCCGCAGTGTGGAGATGAACGGGCTGACGCACCGGATCGAAATTCGTGAAGGAGATTTACGCGAGCTGGTGAAGGTGACGGGCCATGGGGTGTATGATGCCATTACGGTGAACCCGCCGTATATGCCGGTGACGAGCGGCGAGGCGAAGCTGAATACGTATCAGGCGATCGCCCGGCATGAAATTCACTGCAGTTTGGAGGAAGTGGCGGCTGCGTCGATGCGGCTGGTGCGGCCGGGAGGCAAGGTGTCAATGGTCCACAGACCGCAGCGTTTAGGGGAAATTATGACGTTGCTGCGTCAATATCGATTAGAGCCGAAGGTCATCCGATTCGTGCATCCAAGGGCGGGAGCGGAAGCGAACATGGTGCTGATCGAGGCGCTGCGGGACGGCAAGCCGGATGTGCGGGTACTGCCGCCATTGATCGTATATAATGAAAACGGGGAATACTGCGAAGAAATCATGAATATCTATTACGGGCCAAAAGAGGGTAGAGCATGAACGTTCAAGTACAGAAGAGCTTTGAAAATGCTGCGAGGGACACCACCCCAGCAGGAAACGGCAAGTTGTTCCTGGTTGGCACGCCTATCGGGAATTTGGAGGATATGACCTACCGGGCCGTGCGCACCTTGCAAGAGGTGGACATTATCGCGGCGGAGGATACGCGGCAGACGCGCAAGCTGTTAACGCATTTCGACATCTCTCCAGGTAAATTGCTGAGTTATCACGAACATAATAAGGCCGCCAGTGGCCCAGAATTGATCCGCTTTATAATAGAAGGAAAAAATTTAGCGCTAGTCAGCGATGCCGGTCTGCCGGCGATTTCCGACCCCGGAAGTGATCTCGTGAAGCTGGCGCTAGAGGCGGGTATCGCAGTCGTTCCGGTGCCCGGAGCGAATGCTGCATTATCGGCGCTCATCGTTTCCGGTTTGCCAACGGATCGATTTACGTTCCTTGGATTTTTGCCAAGAGATCATAAAGAGCGGGAACGGTTGTTGAAGTCGTTGGAGGATCAAGAGGGAACGATGTTGCTGTACGAATCGCCGCATCGATTGATCAAAACGCTGGAGTCCCTTCTCGAGGTTTGGGGAGATCGGCGAATCGTATTGGCGAGAGAATTAACCAAGCGTTATGAGGAAATGGCTCGGGGGACGATTCACGATTGCCTGGCTTGGCTGCAGGAGCATCCGCCGCTGGGTGAATATTGCCTCGTTGTGGAAGGGGCACATCCCGACCAAGTGAAGGAGAAGCGGGATGCCTGGTGGCAAGCGCTAACTGTGGAGGAGCATGTCCGGCATTACGAAACGGAAGAAGGGCTGTCGCGGAAGGAAGCCATGAAAAAAACTGCGGCCGACCGGGGGGTTGCAAAGCGGGATATCTACAATCAATTATTGTAGCCCCACTTCTCTCCGAAATCATGAAATATTATCCAATTCGGCCAAAAAAGGGGCCTTCGCTAAGCCGGGTTCAAGCCTAGGAAGGCGCCAAGGAGATATGAAAAAGGTTAGAATTAACAGTTTCAGTAAATCTATTATATACTATATTTCTTAATTTGTCACAGGGGTCGGAAGCTCCGTAATGCATTCATGGCAAACAATTTTGCCTTTAAAGTAAGTTACGTTCTCCGCATTACCGCAGAAGATGCAAGCAGGCTCATATTTCTTGAGCATAATCCGTTCACCGTCTACATAAATTTCGAGCGCATCTTTTTCTCCGATCCCCAGAGTGCGGCGCAATTCAATTGGAATGACAACACGGCCTAATTCGTCTACTTTTCTTACAATACCTGTGGATTTCATCATAGGATGATTGCCCCTCTCGCTATAATTTGGAATTGTCATTATTCGACATCATTCTATCTTTTCTGATTTTTATAATACCAACCATTGCCAGATTAGTCAACCTATTTATGGTATAGTTCAACATTATTTCTAAAAAATTCGGATACACAACTCCGAGAACCTTTACGGAATCTAGCAAGTTCACAATGATCTATAATTCGACATTTTGGAAATCGTCATCCGGTCATTTTACGACACAATTCGACATATCTTGTCGTCTCCACACGGTGACCCGCCAAATTTTATGAAAAAGGAGTGTTGGTTCATGCATCGTCGGCTTAGCGAAGAAAAAGTGTTCAAAGACCCCGTACATAATTATATTCATGTACAGGACGAAGTGATCTGGTCGCTCATTAATACGCCGGAATTCCAGCGGCTTCGCCGGATTCGTCAGCTTGGAACATCGTATTTGACCTTTCATGGCGCCGAGCATAGCCGTTTTTCCCATTCGCTTGGCGTTTACGAGATTACGCGGCGGATTATTTCGCAGTTTGAACGAAGCGGCTACACCGATTGGCCCCGCAGTGAGAAATTGGTAGCTTTGTGTGCGGCGCTACTGCATGACCTGGGGCATGGTCCGTTTTCCCATTCTATAGAAGAAGCTTTTCAAATGCATCATGAGGATTGGACCTGCAAAATCCTCTTGGGGGAAACCGAGGTGGGGAACGTCCTGCGCGAGATTTCTCCGGATTTTCCGGACAAGGTGGCTGCGGTGATCCGGAAGGATTACGAAAATCCGATTGTGGTGAACTTGGTCTCTAGCCCGCTGGATGCGGATCGGATGGATTATTTGCTGCGAGATGCTTATTTTACCGGCGTAAACTACGGGACGATTGACATGGACCGAATTCTGCGGATGCTTCGACCTTTTCAAGGGCGGGTTGTTGTCAAAGAATCGGGGATGCATGCGGTGGAAGACTATTTGATGTCGCGGTATCAGATGTATTGGCAGGTCTATTTCCACCCGGTGACGCGGAGCTCGGAGATCATTCTCCGGCAAATTTTGCGACGGGCGAAGGAATTATACCGGAGCGGGCATTCCTTTAACTTCTTGCCGCATCCGCTGCCATTTTTATTTCAAGGGGATATCGGCGTTGCCGATTATTTGCAGCTGGACGAAGCGTTGATGCAAACGGCTTTCATGCAGTGGACGCGGGAAAAGGATGAGCGATTAAGCGATTTATGTTCCCGGTTTTTAAATCGCAAATTGTATAAATATGTAGAATTGGACACGCCGGAACTGGAAATGCTGGAGGAGATTCGGAACGCTTTTAGACAAGTGGGCCTACAACCTGAATACGACATGGAAATTGATTTTCCGACCGATCTGCCGTATGATGTGTTCCGTCCGGACGATGGGGTTCGACAGAAGCAAATTTTGCTGTTGGACCGGCAGGAACGGCTCCGGGAAATTTCAGAAGTATCGGATATCGTGCGGTCGATCAGCGGCTTGCACCGAGGGAAGACGCATTTGTACTATCCGGATAATAAATTGTGTGCTGTGATAGATCGGCTGCCCCGCCCGGTAGCCCGCATTTTCGAGCAACGGAATTAGGAGGATGACAAGGTTTATGTTATTTGATACGCATACGCATTTGGATGCTCCCCAATTTGACGAGGACCGCGAGGAAGTGATCGCGCGCGCCGTGGAACAAGGGGTTACGCGGATGATTAACATCGGATTTAACCGCGAGACGATCCCTTCGACCATGAAGTTGGCAGAGACCTATGACTTCATTTATGCCGCTGTCGGCTGGCATCCGCAAGACGCGATTACAATGCAAGAGGGCGATTTGGACTGGATTGCAGAATTGTGCAAGCATGAGAAGGTCGTCGCCATCGGAGAAATTGGGCTGGATTATTATTGGGATACGTCACCTAAGGACGTTCAACATAAGGTTTTTCGTGAGCAAATTGGACTGGCTCGCAGCTTGGGCATGCCGATTTCCATTCATAATCGGGACGCTCACGAAGACGTGGTACGCATCCTTCGGGAAGAGAAAGCCAATGAAGTTGGAGGCGTGATGCACTCTTTCTCCGGCAGTTGGGAAATTGCCAAAATGTGTCTAGATTTGGGATTTCATTTGTCGTTTGGCGGGCCGATTACGTTTAAAAATGCAAAACAGCCAAAAGAAGTGTTGGCCAAGACGCCGATGGATCGATTGCTGATCGAAACGGATTCCCCTTATTTAACGCCGCATCCATATCGTGGTAAACGGAATGAGTCCGCTCATGTCCGCTTGGTTGCAGAAATGGCAGCCGAGCTCAAAGGGGTCACTTTTGAGGAAATCGCGGAAATTACCACCCGAAACGCATTGGAACGATTTGGAATCCCGAGTATTTGAGAGCAAAACGGATGAAATAAAGAGGATTTCGGAAAGATTAATGCTTTTTAACCCTCAAAAACAAGGTCATTACATTTTTTTAACCATTTTTTTAAAAAAACGTGGTTGATTCGTCCTTTACAACCTGCATCGAAACAGGATAGAATCTTTTCAGTATCGATTCGGTTCGTTTTGAACCGTACGATGCTTGGTTCCATGAACCAGTCTCGCTGAATCTCCTATGACGGAGAACGGGGGAACCAATACGGATTGCAGTTGGCGATAGCCTGTATGCGTTCGTATTCGATTTCTTTCCAGGGTCTATGGGGTGAATTCAAGGTCATTGCGCCATGAGCGAATGTACTGAGAAAGGGCGGCTCTCTTTCGCCCGAACCCGACAGCTAACCTCGTAAGCGAATAAGAGAGGTCACTCGTGCAGCTATTACACCCAAGACATTCAAGAAGCCACGAAGGAGTTCCTCTAACTCTTTCTCCCGGCTTCTTTTGTTTTGAATAAAAGTAATAGGGTCGTCATACTGTTGGAAAACAGGAGGTGACGACAAGCAGGAGAGACTGGTCAAGGATGCAAAACGCTTAGGATTAAATTTAAGATCAGTGTTCAAAAAGTCAGGTTTTTCAGCACCGAGAAGGTTGGATGAAGCTTGGGACTGAGTAGCGCAGCGTACATGGGGGTACGTGAGCAACGGAAGGCCCGGCTGAATTCAAGATTCGATGCCGAATTCACTTCTTGACCTGCTTCGTGATCAAAAGATGACTTTTTGACTACCTTAGGCGTTTTGTAAAAAGTAACTGTAGTCGCGTCAATCGTTATCATGCATCGACCTAGACGGCGGGACTATGAAGGAGGACGGAAGAAATGGGCATTTTCCGCAAAGAGGAGACCCATGAATCACGCTCATCCAGCATGTCTTACGCAATGCGATGGAAGCATGAGAATTTACGTCAGATAGCGTTCGTCGGCGTTCTGGCCATCGCGGGAATCATCATCATCCTAATCTGGCTGTATAGCCAGGCACAGAAGGAAGTATCCCTGATTGTGGACGGGAATGTCCAGTCTGTGGAGACAACCCAATCCAGTGTAGCTCATCTGCTGGAGGAACAATCGATTAAGCTCAGTGCGAAGGATTCAGTATCCCTCCCGCTGGAAAGCTCGCTGAAGAACGGTGACCGCATTGTCATAGTACGCGCGAAGCCGGTCAATGTGACCGCGGACGGCAATACGAAAGTCCACTTCACGACGCAAAGCAAAGTAGAGGGCGTATTGTCCGAGCTCGGCATCACTTTGGATGAAGACGACAAGGTGACCCCGGCATTGGACAGTAAAGTTACCGAGAACCTGAATGTCAAGGTCGTTCGGGTCAGCAAGCAAACGGTGCAGAGCAAGGAGACTGTGCCCTTTAGCGTGGTCAAAACGTCGGACGACAAGCTGCTAAAAGGTACCACGAAGGTCATTCAAGAAGGTACCGAAGGTCTGGTCATTCACAACATTGAGAAAACCTACGAAGACGGAAAATTCGTGGCGAAGCGTTGGCTCGGCAAAGAGGTCTCCAAGGACCCTCAGCCGAAGGTGATCGCAGTCGGCACGAAGAAACCTACCGAGGTCCTGTCGGCCAGCATAAGCCGTAAGGGAAATACGGTGAACATCAGCGGGACGACGACCAAAGGTGGCGTCTCATTCAAATATAAAAAGATCCTGAAAAATGTTACGTTAACCGCGTATTCGGCGGAAGAAGACGGGATAGGCACCCGTACGGCTTCGGGTACCCGCGTGACGGAAGGCAGAACGATTGCCGTTGATAAAGACGTCGTTCCGCTTGGTTGGTGGGTATACATCGAAGGAGTCGGCTTCCGTAAGGCAGAGGATACGGGTGGAGCCATCGATGGAAATAAGATGGACGTCTATTTTGATAGTCTGAAGGATGCTAAGAAATTCGGCCGCAAGAAGGGCCGCACCGTATACGTAATCGGTCCGACGAAGCCGGAATTGAACTAAGATCTCGTTCTCTTTCGTTTTACAATGCGGAGGGAATGAGATAGTATTAGGATGATGAATAAGACAGTGGATTAGAAGGACAGTGGATTAGAAGAGGATGATATGATCCTCTTCTTTTTGTTATTCTGGTGGAGACAAGCAAGAACAGGAAGGAAGACAGATCCATGATCAAAGAGGTCATCGTGGTGGAGGGCCGAGATGACACCGTGGCCATTAAACGAGCCGTAGAGGCGGATACGATTGAGACGGGGGGTTCGGCGATAGGCGAAGCCGTGCTAAAGAAAATCGCTTTGGCGCAGGAACGCCGGGGCGTGATTATTTTTACGGACCCCGACCATGCCGGGGAGCGGATTCGTAAAATCGTGGCAGCGCGGGTGCCGGGCTGCAAGCACGCTTTCCTGCCTGAGGTCGAAGCTACGAAGAAAGGCGACATCGGGGTGGAGAATGCCTCGCCGGAGGCGATCCGCACCGCGTTGTCCCGGGTGCGCAGCGAAGCGCCGGGAGTAGAGGCCGCAATCACCTGGGAAGACTTGATTAACGCAGGGTTAATCGTACACCCGCAAGCTGCGGCGCGGCGAAAAGCGCTGGGCGAGCTGTTGGGTATCGGATATTGTAACGGAAAGCAGCTCTACAAACGGTTAACCGTGTTCCGCATCAGCCGCGAGGAGTTTGCAGCTGCGTTAGCCGAGTTGGAAAGCAAAGGAGTTTAAGAACCATGAGCATAAGGGAAGACGTATCCACACCGCGCCGGACGAAGGAGATCATTCAGCGGCACGGTTTTTCGTTCAAAAAAAGTCTGGGGCAAAACTTTCTGATCGACCAGAACATCCTCGGTAAAATTGTTGCCGCCGCCGAATTGGACAAGACCCAGGGCGCACTGGAAATCGGGCCGGGCATCGGCGCCTTAACGGAGAAGCTGGCGCAGGAGGCAGGCAAGGTGGCAGCGGTGGAGATTGACCAGCGGCTGCTTCCGATTCTGCAGGAGGTGCTGGAGCCCTACCCGCACGTCCATGTGATCCATGGCGATGTGTTGAAGCTGGACCTAAAGGCTTTATTTGCTGCGGAATTCAGCGGGGTGAGCGGCGTCAGTGTCGTCGCCAATCTGCCGTATTACGTGACGACTCCCATCATGATGAAGCTTCTGGAAGAGAAACTGCCGCTGAAACATATCGTCGTCATGATCCAGAAGGAAGTGGCCGAGCGCATGGCTGCCACTCCCGGCGGCAAGGACTACGGCAGCCTTAGCATCGCCGTGCAGTACTACAGCACCCCGGAGATGATCTGCACGGTGCCGCACAGCGTGTTTATTCCACAGCCGAATGTAGAGTCCGCAGTGATTCGCTTAACCGTGCGGGAGACGCCAGCTGTGGCGGTTCAGGATGAGGCGTTTTTCTTCGAGGTGGTGCAGGCTTCTTTTGCCCAGAGACGAAAGACGATTTCCAACAATCTGAAAAGCCGCTTCTTCCCGAAGGAAGGGCGGGAGAGACTGGAGCAACTGCTGGAGGAAGCCGGGATCCAGCCCTCCCGGCGGGCGGAGACATTAAGCCTGGACGAGTTCGCCAAGCTGAGTGATACGCTGCTGAATGCCGGGGTGAAGGAACTCCGCGAGTAACCATTCCCTCTTGTCGCCCATACGATGGGATAGAGGTGATGGATTTGGCGAATTTGGGAGACTTGGTCGTCCGCAAATCATACGGTGGAGATGTTACGTTCCGAATCGAACAGATTGTGCGGAGTGAAGCGATTATTAAAGGAACGGAATTCCGGCTGCTGGCGGATGCGCCCTTAACTGATTTGGTTAGGGTAGACCCGGCTTCCCCAGGAGAGACGACGCAGCGGGCCCGCATTAAGGCGACGGAATCGCTGAAGCGGTTAACGCAAGACCGCAAGGAATTGGCAGAACGCAATCGAATGGTAATTGGACGGGAACTGTATGGGCAAGGCGAGCCGGCCTATTTTGAGGTCCCGGGTAAGGTCCTGCATCTCGATGGCGACGAACGCTATTTGCAAAAGAGCTTAAGCCTGTATCAGAAGCTGCGCGTCCCGGTTCAAGGCTATTATGTCACGGAATCGCAAATGGCAAATGCGCTGTACCGTCTGCTGCCTGTGGTCAAGCCGGATATCGTCGTGATCACGGGTCATGACGGCGTGTTAAAATCGCGCCCCACCAGCGACCTTTATAATTTGACCAGCTATAAAAATTCCAAGTATTTTGTGGAGGCCATTCAAATGGCTCGGCAATACGAACGGAATTTCGATACGTTAACGATTGTGGCCGGCGCTTGCCAGTCGCATTTTGAGGCGCTGCTGCAGGCGGGGGCTAATTTTGCGAGTTCGCCCGGCCGGGTGCTGATCCATGCGCTGGATCCGGTGTATATCGCCGCTAAAGCGTCGCTCACCTCGATTCGGGATACGATCCAGATTACTGACGTGCTGAATCATACGATCAGCGGCGCCCAGGGGGTTGGCGGGATCGAGACTCGTGGCAGTTACCGAATCGGGTTGCCCAAACTGAAGGACTTGTCGACGCTGAAAGTGGTGCCGTCCATGTGAAAGGGTTGCCGGAAGGAACTGAGGCTAGTGCCCCAGGACCTTCCGGTTATTTTTTAGTACCTGGCTCTTTAGCCATCAGGTAAAAAGAAAATGTCGAAAAATAATCGTTGACACATCTTTTTTGCTGCTGATATAATTATTTATTTCGATTTGACAAGTTTGTGACTTTCCTGTATAATGGACAAAGAAAGAAGGTGGTCACAGGCAATGGCTAAAAATGCGCTGTCGGAAATAAAGCATAGTCTCGACGCCCACGTTGGACAGAAAATTATGCTCCGGGCAAACGGTGGTCGCCGGAAGACCGTCGAACGCACTGGAGTATTGGAGGAGACCTATCCTTCGGTCTTCATTGTGAAGCTGGATCAAGAGCAGCAAACCTTTAAGCGTGTGTCTTACAGTTATGCCGATATACTGACCGAATCCGTTGAAGTTATGGTTTATGACGACAACGACGGGATGCGGATTTCGTATATTAAACCGTGAACATCATGAATCAAACCGCAAACGGTTCTCGCCCTTCGGGTGAGGCCGTTTTTTTTGATACGTTCGAAGATGCAGGTTAGGGTGATCTCGCTGTCGCTGGGTTCACCAACCAAGGTTGTCGGGTGTTCACCTTAGATGGACAAAGTTTCGGTGTATGCTCGAAACGGTGCCTGCGTATACTAACCATCGTTCCTATATCCATGGCCAAAGGAGGAGACTGACCATGTCGCGAAGAAGACGCAGCGTGATGTCGGAGAACTTGAAGGTCGAGTTAGCGAAGGATCTGGGATTTTACGATACCGTCCAGCAGGAGGGCTGGGGCGGCATCAAGGCGAAAGATGCGGGCAATATGGTGAAGCGGGCGATCGAGCTCGCCGAGAAGGCGGCATCGAAACAGCAATAACCTCTGCCACAGCGAAGCGTCCCTTTCAGGGAGCTTCGTTTTTTTCGTTGGATGCAGTAAGATAGAGGGAGGAAAAATTGTCTTTCATACATAGACGTGGAGGCAACGTTTTTTTAGAATTAAAGAATGTGCCAAAAAGACCGGATGGATGCGGATATTCCACGGAATTGCTGAGGTGGGGAAGCGGCATGAAAATTTACGAAAAAGCACCGGCCAAAATTAATTTAATGCTCGACGTGTTACATAAGCGTCCTGACGGATACCATGAGGTCGAGATGATCATGACCATGGTGGATCTGGCAGATCGTTTGGAAATGAGCGCCCTTCCGCGGGATACGATCATTATTTCGAGCCAGGCCGGATATATTCCGCTGGATGAGAAGAATTTGGCGTTTCAGGCGGCGAAGTTGATTAAGGAACGCTACAACGTGCGGAGCGGGGTTTATATACACCTCGATAAGAAAATACCAGTGGCTGCCGGCCTTGCCGGCGGCAGCAGTGACGCGGCGGCTACGCTGCGGGGCTTAAACCGGCTATGGGAGCTTGGCATTCCCGAAGAGGAGCTGAAGGAGCTGGGGGCGGAGCTGGGCTCGGACGTGCCGTTTTGCGTGACGGGCGGGACGGCGCTGGCGACAGGGCGAGGCGAAGTGCTGACGCCGCTGGTGAATCCGCCGCAATGCTGGGTGGTGTTGGCGAAGCCTCCGATCAACGTGTCGACTGCAGAGGTGTATGGACGTCTACAGGCGGAGCGAATTACCGATCATCCGTCGGCAGCCCGGATGCGGGAGGCGCTGGAGAGACGATCATTCACGGGTGTATGCCAAGAGCTCGGCAACGTGTTGGAGCAGGTGACGCTAGAGCTTCACCCGGAGGTGGCGCAACTGAAAGAAGCGATGCTGCGTCTTGGCGCGGACGGCGTGTTGATGTCCGGCAGCGGACCCACGGTGTTTGGGCTCGTGTCGAAGGAATCGAAGGTGCCCCGCATTTATAACGGATTACGCGGGTTCTGCAAAGAGGTTTACGCCGTGCGGCTGTTGACCTAAAGCTCAGCTGCGGGACTGGAGCCGGGTACTCCTTCGCCTCATTCCAAGGCTTGGACAAATCCGTACAAAAGTGTTATAGTTTCATTAAAATATTCGGATTCAGCGAGGGGTACTTCGTGAAGAAATTAAAGAGAAGCGCTCGTTTGGTGGAGATGACCCATTATCTGTTGTCTAGACCACATCATTTAATCCCGCTGACTACCTTTGCGCAACGGTATGGGGCGGCTAAGTCGTCCATCAGCGAGGATTTGGGGATTATTAAAGAAGTGTTTGAAGGTGAAGGCATGGGGGAATTGCTGACGCTTGCCGGGGCGGCTGGCGGCGTGAAATACATTCCCCGGGTCGGACGGGAGCAAGCGAACGCTTTTATCCAGCAGCTCTGTGAGAAGCTGGCGCAGCCAGACCGAATTTTACCGGGCGGATATTTGTATATGTCGGATCTCTTAGGACAACCGGCGCTGATGAATGAGGCGGGCAAGTTGTTTGCCACCGTCTTCGGTGATTTGGAGATCGACTGCATTATGACCGTGGAAACGAAGGGGATCCCTCTCGCTTATGCAACGGGAGCGGAGCTGAATCTGCCGGTCGTCCTGGTTCGCCGCGACCATCAGGTAACGGAAGGATCCGCCGTTAGCATCAATTACGTATCGGGCTCCCATAAGAGCCTGCATACGATGACGTTGTCGCGCCGGGCATTGAAGGAACGCTCCCGCGTATTGATCGTCGATGACTTTATGAAGGCGGGGGGCACGATCCAAGGGATGGTTGACCTGCTGGCCGAGTTTAACGCAGAGGTTGCGGGGGTTGGCGTTCTGGTTGAATCCGGGGAAGTTGCCAGCGAGCAGCGTCTGCTGCATGATTACGTTTCCCTGGCCACGCTTCGGGCAGTGGATCCCAAGGAAAAGGAGATTTCAGTAGAACCTGGGAATTATTTTTCGAAGTTTGAACAATAAGAACTATGTCGAGATCTCCTCAAATTGTAAGAATTCTCGACGAAACATGTCGAACACCCCGTTTTATCAAAAAAAATCGTGATTTTAGGCCATTTTGTTGATCAAAAAAAAAGGATTTCCGTTTGCTATGTGGAATAATACACCAAGTCTCTGATGGAAAAAGGTGGTGAACACATATGCAAATTACGGATGTAAGACTCCGCCGAGTCAGCTCTGAGGGCAGAATGAAGGCCATCGCATCCATTACCATCGATAACGAATTTGTTGTTCATGACATTCGCGTCATCGATGGGAACAATGGGATGTTCGTAGCAATGCCTAGCAAGCGCACGCCGGACGGGGAGTTCCGGGATATCGCGCATCCGATTTCCTCCGGTACCCGCGAAAAGATTCAAGCCGCAGTTCTGGCTGAGTACGAGCGTGCCGCCGAACAAGAGGAAGCGATTGAAGAAGGGGCGTAAGTCGCATTTATTTGATTTGTTGATTAATTGGGGTTCGAGGAAAAGGGAGCCATGTCCGCATGGCTCCCTTTTCTTTTTGCCCTAAATGAGATATATTCAGTAATGAGTTTTAATGAGAGAGAGAACTACTTCTTTTTTTAAAAGTGTGAAGGAGGCCGGGGACTTGAAGAGGTTAGCGATCGTTCTTGCTGCAGGTCAAGGAAAACGGATGAAGTCCAAGCTCTATAAGGTGCTTCACCCCGTTTGCGGCAAACCGATGGTTGGGCATGTACTAAACGCGGTTCAAGAAGCAGGTTGCGAACGCAGCATCGTCGTTGTTGGCCATGGGGCCGAAGCTGTGAAATCCTATTTGGGTGCATCGGCGGAATACGTGTTGCAGGAGCAACAGCTGGGAACCGGACATGCCGTCAAGCAAGCCGGGCCATTATTGGCGGGAGAAGAAGGAGTCACACTGGTTATTTGTGGCGATACCCCTTTGGTTACGGCAGAAACACTGGAAGCTCTTTTCGAACTTCATCAACGTAAGGGAGCGGCAGCGACCGTACTTACGGCGGTGATGGAGCAACCGTATGGTTATGGCCGAGTGATCCGCGGCGCGAACGGAACGGTTGAACGGATCGTTGAACAGAAGGACTGCTCGCCGGAGGAAGCCGCCGTGCAGGAGATTAACACAGGCACTTATTGTTTTGATAATGCAAAATTATTTGCTGCACTGGAGAAAGTGACGAACAACAACGCCCAGCAGGAGTATTATCTTACCGACGTGATCGGCATTTTGGTGCAGGCGAACGAAATCGTAGAAGGCTATGCAGTAGCCGACGTTCGCGAATCGATTGGCGTCAATGACCGGGTGGCCTTGGCAGAAGCGGAAGCCGTCATGCGGGAACGCATCGTGCGCAACCATATGCTGAACGGCGTAACGGTGATTGATCCGGCTTCCACGTACATCGGGGCCGATGTCACCATTGGAGCGGATACCGTAATTTATCCGGGGACCGTTCTATCCGGTAAAACGTCCATCGGTGAAGATTGCGTGATTGGGCCGGCCGCAGAAATCGAAGATAGCGTGATCCAAAACGGCGCGAAGGTGAAACAGTCGGTGCTCAGCCAGGCAGAAGTCGGCCGGGAGACGACGGTTGGTCCTTTCGCTTATTTGCGTCCAGGGGCGAAGCTCGGAGCGCATGTGAAGGTCGGCGATTTTGTAGAAATTAAAAATGCGACCCTCGATGAAGGCTCCAAAGTCTCGCACCTCAGCTATATCGGCGATGCGAAGGTTGGTAAGAACGTGAATATTGGCTGCGGCGCGATAACAGTGAACTATGATGGTTATAATAAGTCCATTACGGAGATCGAGGACGATGCCTTTGTAGGCAGCAACGTCAACTTGATCGCTCCGGTTAAGGTGGGAAAAGGCGCTTATGTCGTTGCCGGATCTACGATCACACAATCGGTTCCGGACAATGACCTCGCCATCGCCAGAACCCGGCAGGAGAACAAACCCGGCTATGCCGAGAAGATTCGTGCCCGGGCGAAAGCCAAGAAGCAAAGACAGCAGGAATCCAAACTTCGAATGCAGTGATCTGCAGTGACCATTTGAATAGACGGGGTAGCTGTGAAGGTGGGTTGTTTAAGAGACTCCCTGACGCTATCTACACAGCACGGAGGGTTTTAATTTTATGACTTATTGTGATTCTAAATTAAAGATATTCACCTGTAACTCCAATCCGAAATTGGCTCATCAGATCGCCGATTACATCGGCATTCCGATGGGCGAATCGGAGACGACAAGCTTTAGTGACGGTGAAATTCAGGTCAAGCTGTCCGAAAGCGTTCGGGGCTGCCACGTCTATGTGGTGCAATCGACCTGCGCACCCGTCAACGATAACTTGATGGAGCTCCTCGTGATGGTGGATGCTTTGAAAAGAGCTTCGGCCAAGAGCATTAATGTCGTTATCCCGTATTACGGTTACGCCCGCCAAGACCGGAAAGCCCGTTCGCGCGATCCGATCACGGCGAAGCTGGTTGCCAATCTGATCGAGAAAGCCGGCGCTCACCGGGTCATTACGATGGACCTTCATGCGATGCAGATCCAAGGCTTCTTCGATATCCCGGTTGATCATATGCTAGGCGTGCCGATCTTGGCCCAGTATTTCCGTTCCAAGCATATCGCGAATCCGGTTGTCGTCTCGCCTGACCATGGCGGGGTGGTTCGTGCCCGTAAGCTGGCTGATTTCCTGAACGCGCCGCTGGCGATCATCGACAAGCGCCGTCCGGAACCGAATGTCAGCGAAGTCATGAACATTATCGGGAACATCGAAGGGAAAACCGCGATTCTCGTCGACGACATCATCGATACCGCCGGTACGATTGTCCTTGGCGCTAACGCGCTGAAGGAAGGCGGGGTAGAAGAAGTGTACGCTTGCTGTACGCACCCTGTATTGTCCGGTCCGGCAATGGAACGTCTGGAAAACTCTCCGCTGAAGGAAGTGATCGTGACCGACACGATCCCGATCACGCATCCAAATCCGACAAGCAAGCTCAAAGTGCTGTCCGTCGCTCCGCTGATGGGCGAAGCGATTATTCGCGTGCACGAGGAGCTGTCGATCAGCAAGCTGTTCGAGATCGAATAAAATGGTCACTGCCACACCAGGGGTTGCGTCCTCCCAATCGGGGACGTAACCCCTATCGGTGTATTGGCAGTGTTGGGTGTTAGGCGGAGGCAGGCATCCGTGTGAAATGTTCTTACGATCGCTGTTGCTCGCGGATTTCTTGAATTGGACTAAAATCAGAAGTGGTAGAAATCCGCTCACAAAGGCGAACGCCTCGCTTCTTCAGAACATTTCCCCCTCTTGCCTGAATCCGCCCAACGGACAATGCTGCCCCACCGATCGAGTGGTGATGGCCATACGCTGAGGGCAACGTCCTCGTTAGGGTGTTGGCCGCAATGCCCTGGAGTGGCAGTGGGGTGGGGAGTAGTAGGGACGACGGGATTGTTGGCACTCCCCGTCGGTGAATACAAACTAACTGGAATTTCTACCGTTAATTTTGGCGGGAACGTAGGTTTTGGGCGATTTAACGGTAAATTGTATAGTTAATTTGGGTACTTTTTCGCTAAAGTGGCAATTTCGCTGAAATTAACAGTAGGTTTTACCGTTAGTTGCGCGGACAGCCGATCCACGCCGAAATTAACGGTACATTTTCCAGTTAATTCGAGGCAAGTAGTAGTTAGTTTAACGAACAATCAAGCACCAGAGGCGGTTTGAAGATACATTAGCGTTTGGAGGGACATGACCCATGAAGTGGATCGTAGGGCTCGGCAATCCGGGAGCCCAATATGAGAAAACCCGGCATAATATCGGCTTTATGGCCGTGGATGAGCTGGCGCGCCGGCATGGCATCGAGATCAAGCAAAGCAAGTGCAAGGCTTTGATTGGAGAGGGGATGCTGCCGGGCGGGAAAGTCGTGCTGATCAAGCCGATGACCTACATGAATTTATCTGGCGAAGCGGTGCGCGCTTATATGGACTACTATAAGGCGTCGATTGAAGACATGATCGTGGTGTACGACGACCTCGACACCGAGTTGGGGCGTAATCGGCTGAGATATCAAGGCAGTGCCGGTGGGCACAACGGCATTAAGTCGATCATTCAACATATCGGCACGCAGACGTTTAACCGAATTCGGATGGGCATTTCCCGGCCGGAGCCAGGGTATGCGGTCGTAGATTATGTTCTGTCGCCGTTTCCGAAGAAAGATAAGCCGCTGCTTGATCAGTCCATTCAAGCGGCATGCGATGCATTGGAATATAGCCTGGACCATACCTTCGAACAAACGATGGCAAAGTTTAACGGCTAAATAATTGATCTAGCAGGGTCGATAGGCTAAAAGCCGTCCGCTTGGGGCATACTGGAGACATAATGAATCTTCAGGAGGCATATAGATGGCTGTAAACTATGTTTGTCGGCACTGCCGAACGGTGATTGGTAGAATCGAATCGCCTCAAGTCACAGAAGCCCAATTAGGCTTCCATTCCTTGACCCCCGATGAGCGGAGAGATATAATAGCGTATGATTCAAACGGCGAAATGACGGTCCGGGTGACCTGCGACTATTGCAAGGAAGCACTTGATCATAACCCGGAACTGCTGCTGCTCGCCAATCCTTTGCAGTAGACTGCAAGCTACGAGGAACAATGGACAAATTTACCGGAATATACGGTTATAGAGCCTTGGCACGTTGCTGAGGCTCCTTTTTGGTTCGGGTAAGCTGGACTTACCCTTTTCGTCTAGCCATAGATTTCTATCCATCAGCAGTAAGAGAGGTGCCTCATTTGCTACAAGCACTTATTGAAGCTTTTTCACGCGATACCGATTTTGCTTCGACGGTTGCGGGCATTAATTCGGGCATGAAGGAGCAGTTGATTTCCGGCTTGTCGGGTTCATCCAGGCAAGTGATGCTAGCCGCGCTGCATCAGGAAACGAAACGGCCGCTGCTCGTCGTGACCCACAATATGTTCTCCGCACAGAAAATGTATGAAGATTTACAGGAAGCGTTATCACCGGATCAGGTGCTGATGTACCCGGCGAATGAGCTGGTTGCTGCCGAATCGGCCGTATCCAGCCCGGAAACGCTGGCCCAGCGGATCGAGGTGCTGCTGCAATGCTCCCGGGGATTCCGGGGCATCGTGGTGGTGCCTTATTCCGGTATTCGCCGCTATATCCCAACGCCGGAGGCCATGGCCGAAGCGGGACTGACCGTCCGGCTCGGGGGCACGCTGGAGCTGGAGCGTTTCATGGCTCAAATGGTCGAGCTGGGCTACGAGCGGGTCGAACGAGTGGAATCCCGCGGCGAAATGAGCCTGCGCGGGGGCATCATTGACTTTTATCCACTGACAGCGTCCATGGCATACCGGGTGGAGCTGTTTGATGATGAGGTCGATTCGATCCGGACCTTTGATCCGGCGGATCAGCGATCGGTGGACCAGATCAAGGAAGTGTTCATTCCACCTTGCAAGGAACTGATCGCAACGAAGGAACGGATGGGCCAGGCAGCGCAGGCGTTATCCGAGAAGCTGGAGATCCAGCTGGACAAGATGACCGACCGCCAGGCCAAAAATCGTCTCCGCGAAGAGATGTACAAAGAAATCGAAATGCTGCGCGAGCATGTTTATTTTTCGGAAATCTATAAATATATTTCTTTGATCTATCCAGAGCGAAAAACGTTATACGACTACATGCCAGAGGATACGCTGCTTCTGCTGGACGAACCGTCGCGCCTGCTGGAAACGGCCAAGCAGCTGGAACGCGATGAGGCGGAGTGGAATCTGCACCTGTACCAGAACGGGAAGAGTCTCCCCGACCTGCCGCTTGCGGTGGACGTGGATCATCTGATCTACCATCGTCCGTTCCAGACGTTGTTTCTGTCATTGTTCCTGCGTCAAGTCCCGCATTCCCAGCCGCAAAATATCGTGAATTTCGTTACGCGGGCAATGCAGGATTTTCATGGGCAAATGAATGTCTTAAAGGCAGAGATGGAGCGTTGGAAAAAAAGCGGCGCCCACGTCATCATGTTGGCCAGCACCGAAGAGCGCGTGGATCGGATGCGGCGGGTGCTGCAGGATTACGGCATTGATGAGCCTCAATTACTGCAAGGCAACCTGCAGTCCGGCTTCGAACTGCCTTCTGTACACCTCGTCGTGATTACCGAAGGCGAGATGTTCTCCCAGAAGCAGCGCAAAGCGCGCCGCGTCGCCAAGAGCATGGACAATGCCGAACGGATCAAGAGTTATACCGAGCTGAAGGTCGGCGATTACGTCGTTCACCAGAACCACGGGATCGGGAAATACATGGGCATCGGTACGCTGGAGGTCGGCGGGATCCACAAGGATTACATGCATATCCTCTATGCCGGCGGCGACAAGCTGTCGGTACCGATCGAACAGATCGACATGATTCAGAAATACGTGGGTTCCGAGGACAAGGAACCGAAGATTTATAAGCTGGGCGGCAACGAGTGGAACCGCGTGAAGAACAAGGTTCGTTCCTCCGTCCAGAACATCGCCGACGATTTGATCAAGCTGTACGCTGAGCGGCAAGCTGCCCCGGGGTATGCCTTCGAGAAGGACACTCCGGAGCAGCAGGAATTCGAAGCGATGTTCCCGTATGAGGAAACTCCGGACCAGCTGCGGGCCATTGAGGAAATCAAGAGAGATATGGAACAAAGCCGTCCAATGGACCGCCTGCTGTGCGGTGACGTTGGTTATGGCAAGACTGAAGTCGCTATCCGCGCGGCCTTTAAGGCAGCGATTGAAGGCAAGCAGGTTGCCGTGCTTGTGCCAACGACGATTTTGGCGCAGCAGCACTATGAGACGTTCCGGGAGCGGTTTGCCGGTTATCCGATCAACATTCAGACGCTTAGCCGTTTCCGCAGCCGCAAGGAGCAGAACGAAACCATCAAGGGGATTCGTCAGGGCACGGTGGATATCGTGATCGGAACCCACCGCATTTTGTCGCAGGATCTGGTCTTTAAAGACTTGGGACTGCTGATCGTTGACGAAGAGCAGCGGTTTGGCGTCACCCATAAAGAGAAGTTAAAGAAACTGAAAACCAACGTGGACGTGCTGACGCTGACGGCGACCCCAATTCCGCGGACGCTGCATATGTCCATGCTGGGCGTACGGGATCTGTCGGTCATTGAAACGCCGCCGGAAAACCGGTTCCCGGTGCAGACGTATGTCGTCGAGTACAGTCAGTCGCTCGTGCGCGAAGCAATCGAACGGGAAATGGCGAGGGGCGGACAGATTTATTACCTGTATAACCGCGTGCAAGGGATTCATGAAATTGCCGCACAAATCTCTATGCTCGTGCCGGAAGCGCGAGTTGTCGTTGGTCATGGGCAGATGTCGGAGCAGGAGCTGGAGAAGACGATTCTCGATTTTCTTGACGGGGAATACGACGTCCTGGTCAGCACCAGTATCATTGAAACCGGAGTGGACATTCCGAACGTCAATACGCTGATCGTGCATGATGCGGACAAGATGGGCTTGTCCCAGCTGTATCAGCTGCGCGGCCGTGTTGGACGATCCAACCGGATTGCCTATGCTTATTTCACATATCAAAAGGATAAGTCCTTAACCGAAGTTGCGGAGAAACGGCTGCAGTCGATTAAGGAATTTACGGAGCTCGGTTCCGGCTTCAAAATCGCCATGCGCGACTTAGCCATCCGCGGCGCCGGGAATTTGCTTGGTGCGGAGCAGCATGGCTTCATCGCTTCCGTCGGCTTTGATCTGTATTCGCAGATGCTGGCGGAAGAAATTCAGAAGCGTAAAATTACGATGCTTGGGGAGACCCCGCCGGCTGAGGCGACTTGGAACACCACGATCGATTTGGGCATCGACGCGTATTTGCCGTCGGATTACATCTACGACAGCATTCAGAAGATCGAGATCTACAAGAAGACAGCCTCTGTGCAGACTTTTGAGGACGTGGCCGAGTTGGAGGACGAGTTGCTCGACCGGTTCGGGGAGCTGCCGGATGCCGTGCAGAATCTCCTGGCGGTTGCCCGCGTCAAGTTGTACGGCAAGCAGTATGGCATCGAGTCGATGACGCTGCGGGGCGAGGAAGTGACGATCAAGTTCTACGAAGGACAGGAACAGGCCATCGTTCCGAGCAAGCTTGCGGAAGTTGGCAATCTATTCGGAAGATGTGTACAATTTAGTCAAGGGTCCGTGATGCTTATCCGGATAAATACCAAGGGAATGGACGACAAAGAAATGATGGGCTTGCTGGAGCAGTTTCTCGGCGCCCTGAAGGATGCGTTCAAAGTGAAAGGGGAACTACAGAATGTTTCAAAGTAAAAGGCGCTCATGGAGAATGCTGCTGATTGCGCTTGTAACGGTACTGGCTTTTTCCGTTATGGCTGGATGCGGCAAGAATGCAAGCTCGGGAGGGAAAGATACGAGTAAGGTTATTGCGACGTACGAAGGCGGCGAAATTACGGAGAACGAATTCGACCGCGAGCAGCGGATCGTGCTTGCCCTTCAGCCGCAAATGGAACAATTCATGCAAATGGAAGACTTCCGTCAATATTTGGTGAAGCAGGAGATCGCGTATGAATACCTTGAAGCCAAAGCCGACGAGAAGACGAAAGAAGCCGGCAAGAAGAAAGCCGAGGAGCAGTTTGATTTGATGAAATCGTCCTACGGCGAAGAGAACTTCAAAAATATGCTGGACGCCCAGAAGGTATCCGAAGCCGAATTCAAGGACTATATGGTTCGGATTTATACCGTGATGGAAGGCGAACGGCAGAAGATCTCTGAGGATGATGTGAAGAAGGAATTCGAAGCGACAAAACAGGACTATACGACGGCTTCGGTCCGCCATATCCTGATTAACTTCACCGATCCAGACGGCAAAGAGCGGACTGAAGAGGAAACGCTCAAGCTGGCGAAGGAAGTGAAAGCGAAACTGGACAAGGGCGAGGATTTCGCCGCGTTGGCGAAGCAGTACTCCGAGGATCCGGGCTCCAAGGATAACGGCGGTTTGTACGAGAACGTGGAAGTGAGCAACTGGGTAGAAGCTTTTAAACAAGCTGCTTTGACCCAACCGCTGAACCAAATTGGTGATCCAGTGAAGACGGAATATGGCTACCACATCATTCGCGTGGAATCTCGGACCGAGAAGAAATTTGAGGATCTGACGCAGGAACAGAAGGACATGATCCAAACAACGCTGGCCTCGAACAAATTGGACGAGTTCATGGCGGGGGATCTAGAGAAGAAGATCATCAAGAAAATCGACTTGCCTAAAGTGGAAACGAGCACCGGCGAAAATGGCACGGGAACGGACACCAATGCGGGCAATGGCTCCAATGCAGGAACTGACGCGGGTACGAATGCCGGTACAGAAGGGTCCGGCAATGCCGGAAACACCGGAACGGGCAGCAACACGGGCAACGGTGCTGCCAACAATGCCGGCTCCAACAGCGGCAATACGAGCAAATAAAGCAGAGCTTAGGAAGCAGCGCGGAGAAGGTTTGCGTTGCTTTTTTTGCGGACGGACCTATTGTTCCTTATACGCATCCAGCTGTTAAAAATCATGGTTCATTATGATGAATAAGGTGTTCGCCCGGGATGAATACTATGGTCAGAATCACAGAACAAGCCATCCCTGTCCCCACCTTCGGCCGCTCGTTTTGGCGAAGCTTATGGCGCATACATCTGCGTAAGCCGCAGATTACGTATAAAGTCCGATTAGGTGAAGCTTTAGGAAATCAAGCCGTAGTTCAAAACTTCTAAGAAAGCGGGGCATCAAGTGAAATGAAAGCTACTGGTATTGTACGCCGTATCGATGATTTAGGCCGTGTTGTTATCCCTAAGGAAATCCGCCGAACGTTGCGGATTCGGGAAGGAGATCCGCTCGAAATCTTTGTGGACCGGGATGGAGAAGTGATTTTGAAGAAATATTCGCCGATCGGGGAATTGGGCGATTTTGCCAAGGAATATGCGGAGTCGCTGTATGAGAGCACCAGCCATATTACCTTAATCTCCGACCGGGATACGATTATTGCTGTCGCAGGCGCTTCCAAGAAGGAATATCTGGATAAGCAAATTAGTTCCTTGCTGGAGAGCAGCATGGATAGCCGTAAAATCATCATGGAAACAGCGTCTGGATCGTACGAAATTACGAAGGATCATCCAGAAAACATCTCTTCGTTTGTCATTGCGCCAATTATTGCTGGCGGTGACCCGATCGGGACTGTGGTGCTTGTGAACAAGGACGATTCTGTGAAGATGTCCGACTTGGAATCGAAAATGGCGGAGACAGCTGCCGGTTTTCTCGCAAAACAGATGGAGCAATAAAAAGAACTCAAGATATCCGCAAGACGCATGGAGGAACTTACACACACCGCTGTTTGGGGCGGACGCCGTCCGTCCGAAACTTAGAGGGATGTGTAAGTTTTTTTGTGTTGGGGCTTAGGAAATGGCGATGGCCTCCGTTTCGTCTTATAATGGAACCTGTTAGCTTAAAAACATGCTGATGACTGTTAAAGCAAAGTAGGTTGCCATGATGGAAACGAAGGAAAGCCTGTCCTCCAAGCTGCTAAAGGGAGCGGCCGTTCTGAGCGCGGCGGCGCTAATCACCAAGCTGCTGGGAATGCTGCAGAAGATCCCGCTGCAAAATATCGGGGGAGACGGCGTATTCGGTATTTATAATACGGTATACCCTTTGTACACCCTGCTGGTTACGCTCACGACCTCGGGGTTTCAGGCGGCGGTGGCCAAATTTATTGCGGAACGCCAGGCCCCTGGGCTGGAACGGGAGCGGAGCGAGGTGCTGCGACTGGCATCGGCGACGATGCTGGTGTTGGGGGTTGCCTTTGCGGTGCTGCTTTACTTTGGCGCCCCGGTATTATCGCAGCTCATCGGAAGCAGCTTGTTGATTCCGGCTTTTCGCGGGGCGGCGCCTGCGCTGCTGCTCATCCCGGTGGCGGCGGCGCTGCGGGGATATTTTCAGGGACACCAAAATATGACGCCGACCGCGGTCTCCCAGGTGGTGGAGCAGGCCATTCGTGTCACGGTGATGATCGTCCTGCTGCTGGCGTTAAGCCGGCTGGGAGCCGCTGATGCGGATCTTGCCGGAGGGGCACTGGTCGGCTCCTCCGCGGGAGCAGCTGCGGGTCTTGCCGTGATGCTGCTGTATTGGCGGGGCTATACCCGTTCTTCGCTGCAGCGGCGGGAAGCCGGACCATCGGCGGAGGCGGATCAGCCGCTGACTGACGAGAAACGATTGTTACCTCGGGAAACAAGGGGGCAGCGATGGTCCGCGCTCTTCAAGGTTGCGCTGCCGATCAGCTTGGCCTCGCTTGGGGTGCCGCTGATCAGCCTGGTGGATACGTTCACGCTGCCGCGGCTGCTTTCCGCCCATGGGGAGGAGCTGCAGATCATGGCCCAGGTGGGGATTTACAACCGGGGTATCCCGTTGGTTCAGCTCGTCACGATGCTGGCGACGTCGCTGTCGGTGTTGTTTGTGCCCGCGATGGCCGAGCTGCAGATGAAGGGAGATACCGGGGCGATCCGGCGTCAGGTGCAGCTGGCCTTGCGCTGGTTCTGGCTGATCGGCCTGGCGGCTTCGCTGGGCCTGGCCTTGCTGGCTGCGCCCATCAACGTCATGCTGTACGAGGATGCGGCGGGATCGGCCACCTTGGCTTGGGTGGCCTGGACGGCGGCGCCCGGCGCGCTGGTCGCAGCGACGAGTGCCCTGTTACAGGGCCTCGGCCACGTGCGCGCCCCGGCGCTGCACCTGCTCGCTGCGGCATTGCTCAAGACCGCGTTAAACGCGGTGCTCGTGCCGCAGCTTGGCATCACCGGCGCCGCCATCGCCGGCGTCGCCGCGTACGGCGCAGCAGCGGCGCTGAACGCCGCGCTGCTGCTGCGCCGGGTCCAGCTGCGTCCGCGCCTGCGGGACGCGCTGCTGCGCCCGGCGGCGGCCGCCCTGGCGATGGCCGCCGCGGTGCTGGCGCTGCGCCTCGCCGCCGCCGAGCTGCCCGCAGGCCGCGGGGGGGCCGCGGCCGTGAGCCTGCTCGGCGTGCTGCTTGGCGCAGCCGTGTTCGTCGCAGCCGTGCTGCGCACACGGCTGCTCAGCGCGGCAGAGCTGGGCGCCCTGCCGCGGATCGGCCCGAAGCTGCTGACGCTGCTTCGGAAGCTGCGGCTGCTGCCGTAGCGCTCTGCGCAGCTTGCTGCTTGCCGTTGCAGCGGAACTTACTGCGGTTACCGCCTGATGGCGCAGAAAATTTCAGTTTCGCCGCCAGCAATGGTATAGTAATAACATGCTGAACGGACAGGGAGTGAAAGGCATAACATGAGCGCAACCATTACAGTGGTCGGCCTCGGCTCGGGAGATCCCGACCGGCTGACCTTAGGCAGCCTGAAGCGGCTGCAGGAGGCGGAAGAACGTTACGTCCGGACGAAGGACCATCCGGTGGTGGACTGGCTGGAGCAGACGGGCGTCCAATTTACTTCGTTCGACGAGGTGTATGAAGCGAAGGACGATTTTCCTTCCGTTTATGAGGAGATTGCCTCCAGACTGTTAGCGCGGGCTGAAGCAGGGCGACAGGGAGAGAATATCGTATACGCTGTTCCTGGGCATCCGCTGGTTGCCGAAGCGACGGTGAAGCTGTTGCGGGAACGCTGTCCGGAGCATGGAATCTCGCTCGATATCATCGGCGGGGAGAGCTTCCTGGACGAGGCCTTCGTTCGTCTGGGCTTCGATCCGATCGAAGGGTTCCTCCTGTTAGACGCCTCGGAGGTCCGGGGGGAAGCGATCGATCCGAGACGGCATACGTTAATAGGGCAAGTTTATGACCAGATCACTGCTTCGGAAGTCAAGCTGGGGTTAATGGAACTGCTGCCTGACGATTATCCGGTCGTTGTGGGACATGCCCTTGGGGTGGCGGGACAGGAGCGGATCGAGCGGGTTCCGCTGTTTGAACTGGATCGTATGACCGGCTACGGGAACCTGTCTCTGGTCTATGTGCCGGCCAGCGAGGACGATACGCTTCGCAACCGCAGCTTCCAGCGGCTTCATGAGATCGTGTCGATTTTGCGCAGTCCGGGTGGATGTCCGTGGGATCGCGAGCAGACGCATGAATCGATTCGCAAAAATCTCATCGAAGAAACCTACGAGGTGCTGGAGACGATCGACGACGACGATCCCGACCACATGCGTGAGGAGCTTGGCGATCTGCTGCTGCAAATCATGCTCCATTCCCAGATGGAGGAGGAGACCGGCACTTTTACGGTGTATGATGTCATCCAGGAGCTAAATGAGAAGCTGATTTACCGCCATCCGCATGTCTTCGGCAATTTGAGTGCGGAGGATGCCGAGGCGGCGCTGAACAACTGGGAAGCGATGAAGGCCGAGGAGAAGAAACGCAAAGGCATCCAGCCGGAGCGCCAATCGGTCATCAGCGGGGTGCCGCGTGATTTGCCGGCATTGATGAAGGCATACAAGCTCCAGAAGAAGGCGGCCAAGGCCGGATTCGATTGGGAGGATATCGACGGGGTTTGGTCCAAGCTGGAGGAGGAGATCCGCGAGCTGAAGGAAGCCGTCGCGCAAAAGCAAGATCCTGAGTCGCAGGAGCTGGAGCTGGGCGACGTGCTGTTCTCGGTGGTGAATGCTGCCCGGTACATCGGAGTTGATCCGGAGCAAGCCCTCTCGCGGACGATCCGCAAATTTACGGAGCGGTTCCATTATGTCGAGGAACGGCTTCGCGAACAGGGCAAAACACCTGGCGACAGCACATTAGCCGAAATGGACGCCTTATGGGACGAAGCTAAGTCGAAAGAACGGGAATGATGGGAGAAAAGGACTAAATTTCAGTTTTTTTGAGAAAAAAACAAAAAAAAGTTCCTAAGAGTGCAGGATTTTTCAAATCAAGCAAGAATACTCATACAAAGATAACCATCTGGCGCTGGGTAGGCTTGAAGGCAGGCCTGAAGCCTATAGTGCCAAGGTATCACCTATTTCTTTAATTATTGGGAGGCATTATTAATGAACAAAACAGATCTGATCAACAACATTTCCAGCAAAAGCGGTTTGACGAAAAAAGACGTTGAATCCGTATTGAATGGTTTTCTCGGCGAAATTACCGATGCACTTGCTAGCGGCGACAAAGTTCAACTGATCGGCTTCGGTACATTCGAAACTCGCAAACGCTCCGGTCGTACGGGCCGCAACCCGCAAACCGGCAAAACAATCGAAATCCCAGCTTCCACAGTTCCGGCATTCAAAGCGGGCAACAAACTTAAAGAAGCTGTAAAATAATGCGTCTCGATAAATTCCTGAAGGTATCGCGGCTGATCAAGCGGCGCACCGTGGCGAAGGACGTCTCCGAACAAGGCAGAGTTCTGATCAACGGGCGCGAATCCAAACCGAGCAGTACGGTGAAGGTGGGCGACGAAATTACGGTTCAATTCGGCCAGAAGCTGGTGACCGTGCGCGTCGAACGTCTGGTCGAAACGACTCGTAAGGATGAAGCTGCTTCGATGTATACCTTAATCAAGGAAGAGCCCATCGCAAAAGAGACCGGTCTGGACTGGTCCTGACATAGTGACGCTCAGAGCATGTTCCGTTTCTTCGGGGCATGCTCTTTTTTAACCTCATGAGGTGTAAAAAATATCCTAGCCAAACTGTGAATTCATGATAATATAGTAAATACACTTACTAATGTTTTCGATAAGCACACATCTGCTTCTTAGAGAACACCTCTAAATCAACCTCATGTTTAAATCATCGACGCTGCACATGCGGCACACCTCTACGAAATGAAATCGCGCCTAACGATCAAGCAACTTTCATACTAACGATCAAACAACCAAACGAAGCAGGAAATGAAGAAACAGGCAACAACAAACCAACTAGAGCAGCAGATCCTATCGTCGCTCAGGCTGCAGCTCACTATTCAGAAACCGGGGTGATCCAATCAACGAAGATAATTTAAAACGCTTACAAAGTGAAAATATTCACAACTATTTCGTTCATCATTTTTCACGACAGCCATAGGGTATACCAAGGTCCATAATCCAGTCTATCCAAAGGATGATTGCCTGATGAAACAGCTCGTGCACAAGCTCTATGCGCGGGGAGAGCTCTCCAAGGAGGAGCTCGTCGATCTACTGGAGCATATGGATGTCGAAACGCGCAAGGAGCTCTTCCGATTGGCCCGTCTAAGGCGGGAGCAGGCTTACGGGGACAAGGTGTATATGCGCGGTTTGATTGAATTTTCAAGCTACTGCCGGCGGAACTGCTTGTATTGCGGACTGCGGGCCGGGAATCGCGAAGCGGAGCGTTATCGGCTCAGCCCGGAGGAGATTCTCGAATGCTGCCGGGAAGGATACGAGCTGGGCTTCCGCACGTTTGTGCTCCAAAGCGGGGAGGATCCCTGGTATACGGCCGATCTGCTGGCTGCCTTAATCCGGGAGATCAAAGCGGAGTTTCCGGATGCGGCCATCACCTTATCCATCGGCGAGCGGGAGGCGGAAACCTACCGATGGCTGTATGAAGCGGGGGCGGATCGCTTTTTGATGCGTCATGAAACCGCTTCCCGAAGATTGTACCAGGCGCTGCATCCTTCAATGTCCTTTGATCACCGGCGCCAATGTTTGGAGACGCTGCAGTCGATCGGCTATCAAGTTGGTGCAGGCTTTATGGTCGGGTTGCCCGGCCAGACCGCGGAGGATTTAGCGGAGGACTTGAACTATCTCCAAACGCTAAACCCAGACATGATTGGCATTGGCCCGTTTATTCCCCATGATCAGACCCCGCTTGGCAATGCGAAGGCCGGATCGCTGGAGGATACACTGGTTATGGTCGCGCTGGCCCGCCTGTTCCTTCCCGAAGCCTTAATTCCCGCGACAACCGCGCTTGGTACGTTACACCCGGAAGGAAGGGAGTTGGCGCTGAAGGCCGGGGCCAATGTGGTCATGCCCAATCTGTCACCCGTTGCCGTCCGCAAGAAATACGCTTTGTACAACAACAAAATCTGCACGGGTGATGAATCCGCCCAGTGCAGGCATTGCCTTGAGCTCCGGATTGAAGCCGCGGGCTTTTCCGTAGATATGGGAAGGGGGGACAGCCTGAAGGCGCTGGCAAGCCGCCGTCATGCTTAGTCATCGTTGCACAGAAGAAGTTTGAGTCAAAGAGATGAGGCATTTTTATTTCGTTATTATTCGTGAATTATTTCACAAAAAACGTAGAGGAGACATGGCGAATGAGCATATTGACCAAAACCAATGACCTTGGCTTTTTTGAAATTCGGCTGGAATCTATCGGCGGGCTCGGCGCCAACCTGGCCGGGAAGATGCTGGCGGAATCCGGGGTGCTTGGGCTCGGCCTAAATGGAGCAAGCTTCTCGTCTTATGGTTCGGAGAAGAAGGGCTCCCCGGTGAAGAGCTTTATCCGCTTTTGCGAGCCGGACGTGGAGATCCATGACCACAGCCCAATCGAGGAACCCCACGTCATCGGCGTGTTCCATGAAGCGTTGCACAAGACGGTAAATGTCCTAAGCGGCTTGAAGCCGGACGGAATCGTGTTGGTGAACTCAACCCGCGATTTTGAGGAAATTCGGCGCGACTTGAAGTTCCCTTACGGGACGCTCGCTGTGGTGGACGCGATGGGGATTGCCATTGACGAGCATACGAAGGTGAACACCTCGATGCTGGGGGCGTTGTTCCGGATATGCGATTTTTTGGATCCAGATTCGATGCGCGAAGTGATTCAGCATACATTCCAGAAAAAATACCCGCACTTGGTGGAGCCCAATCTGCGTACGTTCGACCGGGGGTATCATGAGGTGCGCTTCCAGACGATCCCGGCTCCCGAGGGGGTACAAGGGATACAATTCGAACGGCCGCAGCCGCTGCTCGGCTATAAGACGCAGGCGCCGGGCGGCATTATCCGGGCGCAGGGCAACAGCCTGCTGAAGGATTTGAGCGGCTCCCGACAGGGTTTTGTGCCGGAGCTGGATACGGACAGCTGCATCCATTGTGCTAACTGCGACTCGGTTTGTCCCGATCTGTGCTTCGTGTGGGAAGCTGGGGAGGACAAGAAGGGGCGCCCGCAAATGTTCTTGAGCGGAATCGACTACCAATATTGCAAAGGTTGCCTGAAATGCGTGGAAATCTGCCCAACGGGGGCGCTTAGCATGCGTCGGGAGGAACCCGGATATGCCGACAGCCACCGCGTCGCTCACGTCTTTCAGTAGAGGTTTTTTTCCAAGGTCAAGGTATTTTGAACTCGCAGAAGAGCCTAAAGGAGGACTTTATCGATGTCTATAACCGAAGAGAAAATCACGAAAATGACGCTGGCGGAACAAACGACGGCCTTCGAGTCAGGCAATGAAGCGGCAGCCATGGCGGCGGCTCAGATCAATTACCATGTGATGGGGTATTTTCCGATCACGCCGTCCACGGAGATCGCGCAAATACTGGACCAGAAGAAGTCGCAAGGCCTGCATGATATCCAGCTGATTGCAGCGGATGGGGAGCATGGCTCGGCGGGGATCTGTTACGGGGCAGCACTCGCTGGGGCTCGGGTGATCAATGCGACCAGCGCCAACGGGTTCATGTACATGATCGAACAGCTGCCGGTGCAGTCCGGGACGCGGTTCCCGATGGTGCTGAACCTGGTCACGCGCGCGATCAGCGGTCCGCTGGATATTCGCGGCGACCACTCCGATTTGTATTTCGCGCTGAACACCGGCTGGTTGATCCTGACGGCGAGCACCCCGCAAGCGGCATACGACATGAACATCATGGCGCTGAAGTGGTCGGAGCATCCAGAGGTTCGTCTGCCAGTGATCGTTGCCTATGACGGGTTCTTCACGTCTCATCAGAAACGGAAGTTAAGTTATTTCAAGGACGCCAAGACGGTCCGGGCGTTCGTAGGTGAAACGCCGCCGGTCGGATTTGATAACGTAGTCGATCTGTCGCGGCCGATCTCGGTTGGCGCGCATATGAACGGCGATGACCTATTGAATAACCACTACCAGCTGCACCTGGCTCAGGAGCGGGCAGCCGAAGTGTATCAACAAATCGCTGCCGAATATAAGGCGATTTCGGGACGCGATTACCCGGTGCTCGAATTGTATCAAATGGAGGATGCGGAGGTCGCTTTATTTCTGCTGAACTCGGCGGCTGAAACGGCCAAGATCATCGTGGATAAGCTGCGGGGTCAGGGGATTAAAGCGGGGCTCATTCGGCCGAACGTCATCCGGCCTTTCCCGGCGAAGGAGATCCGCACCGCGCTGCGGGGCGTCAAAGCGCTGCTGGTGGGGGAACGCGCCGATTCCTACGGCGGCAAAGGCGGCAATATGACGCATGAAATCCGCTCCGCGCTGAAGCTGGACCCGGCGAACCAAACGATCGTCTTGTCCCGCGTGTTTGGCCTGGGCGGTAAAGACTTCTATCCGGATGAAGCGGAAGCGTTCTTTAACCTGGCCATTGAGGCGATGAACCAAGGCGAAACTGCGGTGCCGTTCGATTATTTTGGGCAGGTGCCCGGGGATCCGGTGCACGAGCTCAAACCGATCTTGACGCCGCAGCACGGCGATGCCTTTAACAGCGGGCTGATTCAAGTAACGCCGGATGAGGCAACCGGCAAGCTGAAGGTGAAGCTGCCGCCGCTGCGCAGTCTGACGGCGAAGCCGAAGCGGCTGGCGCCGGGCCATGGGGCATGTCCGGGCTGCAGCGCGATCTCTTCACTGGAGCTGTTTTACAAAGGGATTGAAGGTGACGTGGTCACGTTGTTCCAGACCGGTTGCTCGTACGTCGTTACGGCCGGGTACCCTTATACCTCGCATAAGCAAACGTTCATCCACAACCTGTTCCAGAACGGGGCCGCAACCGTGGCCGGTGTCGTCGAAGCGTTCTGGGAGCGGAAGCGCCGCGGCGAGATCGACGTCTCGGATAACGTGACCTTTATCATGGTGACCGGTGATGGCGGGATGGACATTGGCATGGGGCCGGCGATCGGCTCGGCGCTGCGGAACCACAAGATGATTATTTTGGAATACGACAACGAAGGGTACATGAACACCGGCTCACAGCTCTCCTACTCCACGCCGCTGGGTCATCAGACCAGCACGTCCGGTGTAGGCAAGGCGCAGAAGGGGAAAGCGTTCCACCACAAGGATACTCCGCAGATCATGGCGGCGACGAATATCCCGTACGTGTTTACCGGGGCGGAAGCTTTCCCGCAGGACCTGATTATGAAGGCGGCCAAAGCGCAGTGGTACGCACAACATGAAGGCTTGGTTTACGGAAAAATGCTTAGTACCTGTCCGCTCAACTGGCGGTCTGAGGATCAGCTCGGTACGAAAATCCTGCAAACGGCAGTAGACTCCTGCTTCTTCCCATTGTACGAAGTCGAGCATGGCGTGACGAACATCACCTACAATCCGGAGGCGAAAAACAAGCGGATCTCGCCGCAGGAATGGTTGAAGCTGATGGGTAAAACGAAGCACATGCTGCATGACCAGGAACTGCTGGATGCCTTCGAGGAAGAGGTCAACCGGCGTTGGGAACGGCTCAAGCTGAAGCACGAAAGTCCGCTGCTTTAAGGTCAGCATTCGGACGATGAAGGGAGAGAAAGCGAAGATGGAAGAGACTTGCCGTTGTGCGAAGGATGAGGAGCGGCTGCACCGGGTGGGGGAAATCATCGATCAGTTTCGCCAGCTGCCGGGCGCGCTGATCCCGGTGCTCCACGAAATTCAGGATTTGTATGGCTATCTGCCGGAGGAAGCGCTGCAGATCGTTTCGCGGGAGCTGGGAATGTCGATGGCTGAGATTTACGGGGTGGCGACGTTCTACTCTTTTTTCTCGCTGGAGCCCAAGGGAGAGCATATCATCCGCGTCTGCATGGGGACGGCTTGTTACATTAAGGGCGCGCAAGGGGTGCTGGATCGCTTGAGCCAGGAGCTGAACGTTCCGGTCCAAGGGACGACGGCCGACGGGAAATTCACGCTGGATGCGACCCGGTGTCTGGGGGCTTGCGGTTTAGCGCCGGTCATGACCATTGGGGAGAAAGTGCATGGCCGGCTGACGCCAAACGAGATACCGAAAATACTGAAGCAGATGCGCACACCTGTACAGACGCATTAGAAGGGATGGTGGAACGATGAAAACGTTGTTGGATCTCGAGGGCATTCGAACGTCGCAGCTTAGCCGGCTGGTCCGCCGTAAGCTGGGCAAGGTCGAGGCTGTTGAAGGGGGCGTTGCCGAGCGTTCTGTCATGATTTGCGGCGGCACAGGCTGTACCTCCTCGGACTCGATGTTCATTGCGGAAGCCTTTGAGCAAGCGGTGGCCAGCCAAGGGATTCAGGACAAAATCGAGATTGTCCGGACGGGCTGCTTTGGGCTGTGCGAGCTGGGGCCGGTCGTGATCATTTACCCGGAGGAGGTATTCTACAACCGGGTGAAGGTGAAGGACGTAGCGGAGATCGTCGACAAGCACCTGCTTCAGGGCAAAATCGTCGATCGCCTCGTCTACCGACAGTCGCTGGAGAAGGACGGGCGGATCAAGCCGCTGCATGAGGTCGACTTCTTCCGCAAACAGCAACGGATCGCGCTGCGTAACTGCGGGACGATCGATCCGGAGGACATTGACGAATATATCGCCATGAATGGGTATAAAGCGTTGCATAAGGTCCTGACGACGATGGAGCCGGCGCAGGTTGTCGCCGAGGTGAAGGAAGCAGGCCTTCGCGGACGCGGGGGTGGCGGGTTCCCGACCGGAATCAAGTGGGAGACGGCGGCGAAGCAGCAGACGGGGCCAAAATACATGATTTGCAACGCCGACGAGGGCGACCCGGGCGCGTTTATGGACCGCTCGATCCTGGAGGGCGATCCGCACTCTGTATTGGAAGGCATGGCGATCGCCGGCTACGCCATCGGAGCGAATCACGGCTTCATCTACGTACGGGCGGAATATCCGATCGCCGTGCGCCGGGTGCAGGCGGCGATTAAGCAGGCCCGGGATTACGGGCTGCTGGGCGAGGATTTGTTTGGCACCGGCTTCTCCTTTGATATCAGCGTCCGTCTGGGAGCTGGGGCGTTTGTCTGCGGGGAAGAGACGGCGCTGATGAACTCCGTCGAAGGCAAGCGCGGCATGCCGAACCCGAAACCGCCGTTCCCGGCCGTCAGCGGGTTATGGGGGCAGCCGACGGTGATCAATAATGTGGAGACGCTGGCTAACGTGCCGATCATTATGCTCAAGGGCGCTTCGTGGTATGCGAGCATCGGGACGGAAAAGAGTAAAGGCACCAAGGTCTTCGCCTTGGGTGGCAAAGTCGTCAACACCGGGCTGGTGGAGGTGCCGATGGGGATTACACTGCGCGATGTGATCTACGAAATCGGCGGCGGGATTCCCGGCGGCAAAGCGTTTAAAGCGGTGCAGACCGGGGGGCCGTCCGGCGGCTGCTTAACGAGCGAGCATCTCGATCGGCCGATCGATTACGATACGCTGCTCAGCTTGGGGTCGATGATGGGCTCGGGCGGCATGCTCGTGATGGACGAAGAGACGTGTATGGTCGACGTGGCCCGATATTACCTTGATTTTACGCGTGACGAATCGTGCGGGAAATGCGCGCCTTGCCGGATCGGGACCAAACGCCTGCTGGAGATTTTGGAGAAAATCACGGAAGGCAAAGGAACGATGGAGGACCTGGAAGCGTTGGAGGAACTATCTGAGCAAATTAAGGCGGCTTCGCTGTGCGGGCTCGGCCAGACGGCGCCGAATCCGGTGCTGTCCACGCTGAAGTATTTTCGCGAGGAATATATCGCCCATGTGGTCGACAAGAAATGTCCTGCCGGCGTTTGCCGCTCGCTGATTACGTACACGATCGATCCGGAGAAATGCCGCGGCTGTACCCTTTGTGCCCGGAAGTGCCCGGCGGAAGCGATCTCGGGCGAGATGAAAGAGCCGCATGTCATCGATCCGCAGCTGTGCATCAAATGCGGAATTTGCTTCGACAGCTGCAAATTTGAAGCGATCTATAAGAGCTGAAGGGGGGAGAGTTCGAGCATGGATACGGTGAAATTATGGATTGACGATATGGAAACGGAAGTGCCGAAGGGAACAACGGTGCTCCAGGCTGCCCGCGGACTAGGCATTCACATTCCTACCCTTTGCCATCTGCAGGGCATGAACCACCCGTCCAGCTGCCGCGTCTGCTTGGTGGAGTCGGGCCCCCGCCTGATCGCTTCGTGCACGCTGGTGGCCGAGGACGGCATGCGGATTCGGACGAATACGCCGCGGGTGCGGAAAGCCCGCAAAACGACGGTTGAGCTGATTCTGTCGGATCACCATCGGGAATGTCTCACCTGCCTGCGCAGCGGAACCTGCGAGCTGCAGGAGGTGGCGAATCAAATTGGGGTGCGCGATGTGCGATATGCGGGAGGCAAGGCGCGGTCGACGGTTGATATCTCGTCGCCGTCGATCGTGCGCGACACTTCAAAATGCCTGCTGTGCGGCCGGTGCGTCTCCGTGTGCAGCGAGGTGCAGACTGTGGGGGCCATCGGGTTCATGAACCGCGGATTCAACACGGTGATTGGGCCGGCTTTGGGGCGGCCGATCGGCGAATCGGTCTGCGTGAACTGCGGGCAGTGCATCATGGCTTGTCCGGTTGGCGCGCTGCAGGAGCGGGAGAATGTGGGCGACGTGTGGCAGGCAATCGCTGACCCGCATAAATTCGTCGTTGTGCAGACGGCTCCGGCGGTGCGCGTCGCCTTGGGCGAGGAGTTCGGGATGCCGATCGGGACGCGGGTGACGGGCAAGATGGTCGCCGCGTTGCGCCGGCTTGGCTTCAACAAGGTGTTTGATACCGATTTTGCCGCCGACTTAACGATTATGGAGGAGGGCACCGAGCTGGTGCATCGCTTGGCCACCGGGGAGAACTTGCCGCTGATGACCTCCTGTTGTCCGGGCTGGGTGAAGTTTGTGGAGCATTTCTTCCCGGATATGATGGAGAATCTGTCGAGCTGCAAATCGCCGCATGAGATGGAAGGGGCGATGATCAAGAGCTATTTCGCCCAAACGATGGGGATCGATCCGGGGAACATTGTGGTGGTGTCGATTATGCCGTGTACGGCGAAGAAGTTTGAGGCACAGCGCGAGGAGCTGGCTCACGAGTCGTTACCGGACGTCGATTACGTGCTGACGACCCGGGAGCTTGCGCGGATGATCAAAGAGGCGGGGATCGATTTTGTGAACTTGAAGGGCGAGACGTTCGACAACCCGTTTGGCGAAGCTTCGGGGGCCGGCGTGATCTTCGGCGCGACCGGCGGGGTGGCCGAAGCGGCGCTTCGCACGGTGTTCGAGCTGGTCGCCGGCGAAGAGCTGGAGACGGTGGAATATACCGCAGTACGCGGAATGGACGGCATGAAGGAGACGACGGTGGAGCTGCCGGACGGCCGGATGATCCGCACGGCGGTGGTTCACGGGCTCGGCAACGCGCGTAAGCTGATGTCGATGATTCAGTCCGGTCAGCGCCAATACGAGTTTATTGAAGTGATGGCTTGTCCGGGCGGTTGTATCTGCGGCGGCGGGCAGCCGATCGTGGGTGCGAGCCTGCGGGATACCCTCGACGTGAAGGCGGCCCGAGCCAAGGCGATTTATGACGAGGACGAAGCGTCTACGGTTCGGAAATCGCACAAGAACCCGTATATCCAGCAAATTTATCGCGAGTTTTTGGAGAAGCCGAACAGCCATAAGAGCCATAAGTATTTGCATACACATTATTTGGTGCGCTCTCGTTATTAGCTTTTTGCCGTTGCGTGTGGGGTATCGGTGTTGCGCTTTGAGCGTTGAGCGTTGAGTGTTGAGTATTGAGTATTGAGTATTGAGTATTGAGTATTGAGTGTTCATCGTTGAGCGTTAAGTGTTAAGTTGCTTTTGTCCATACAGTCTCGAAGGGGTTCAGAAGTCATTTTGGCATCTCACAGGGAGGGATGGGGATGAGCAGGTCAGATCAAAGGCAGGCAGCGGACTTCATCCGGGATGAGACCATTGTGTCAGCGCTCGCTTACGGGTCGCGGCTAGCCCGCGACCGTAAAAAAGTGCTGGCGATTCTGGAGCGTGCCCGGACCGCCAAAGGCATCAGTGCGGAGGAAGCCGCCGTTCTGTTGAACGTGGAGGACGATGTATTGCTGGAGGAGATTTACCATGCGGCACGCGAGGTGAAGGAACGCATTTACGGGAATCGGATCGTCTTGTTTGCTCCTTTATATGTCAGCAACTATTGCGTCAATAACTGCGAGTATTGCGGCTATAAGCAGTCGAATAGGGGCATGGTTCGGCGGAGGTTGAACCGGGAGGAGCTGATCCGAGAAGTCGAGGTGCTGCAGCAACTGGGGCATAAGCGGCTGGCACTGGAGGCCGGGGAGGATCCGGAGCATTGCCCGATCGATTACATTCTTGAATGCATTGAAACGATCTACTCCGTGAAGGTCGACAACGGAAGCATTCGCCGGATTAACGTCAATATCGCAGCGACGACGGTGGAGGATTACCGCAAGCTGGCGAGCGTCGGGATCGGCACGTATATCCTGTTCCAGGAGACGTACCACCGCCCGACCTACAGCCGCATGCACCCCAAAGGGCCAAAACGCGATTACGACTGGCATACGACGGCGATGGACCGCGCGATGCAAGCCGGCATCGACGACGTTGGCGTGGGGGTGTTGTACGGGCTGTATGATCACAAATACGAGACGATCGCCATGCTGATGCATGCCGAGCATCTGGAAGCGACGTATGGCTGCGGGCCACACACGGTTTCCGTCCCTCGCTTGCGGGCGGCGGACGGCGTGGATCTGAACAGCTTCCCGTATCTCGTGAACGATCATGAATTTAAGAAGATCGTGGCCGTGTTACGGCTCGCGGTGCCTTATGCCGGCATGATTCTGTCCACCCGTGAGGACTCGAAATTCCGCGACGAGGTCATCAAGCTGGGGATCTCCCAGATCAGCGCAGGCTCGTGCACCGGCGTTGGCGGTTATACCAACACGTACGGCAGCGAGGGCCAAGCGATCTCAAGCAGCGATACCGCCCAGTTCGAGGTAGGTGACCACCGTTCGCCGCTGGAGATGATCAAGTCGCTGTGCCGGGACGGGTATATACCGAGCTACTGCACCGCTTGTTACCGGGAGGGGCGGACGGGCGACCGTTTCATGCGGCTGGCCAAATCGGGCCAGATCCATAACATCTGTCATCCCAACGCTCTGCTCACTTTGCAGGAGTATTTGCTGGACTACGGGGATGACGAAGCCCGGGAGATGGGAGCCACGCTGATCAAAAACAATCTCCGCCGCATCCCCAAAACCTCCGCCCGCGATGCGACGATCAACCGCCTGCAGCGTCTCAAGGAAGGCGAGCGGGATTTGTACTTCTAGCCCGGGGCCCGCGGAAATCAAAAACCTTCAATGCCACCTTAGCGGGTGGCGTTGAAGGTTTTTTTGGCGCCGATATGCTGATTATTCGGCATCTCGCCCAGTTGCCAACTCCATTCCGCTTGCCACGGTACAGGGTACACTTACTGCGCTCAACCCCCGGCTAGTGCTTTATTTCGCCTGCGGACTCCGGCGTGCGGCGTGTGGCTAACCCATTATTTCGCCTACGGACTCCGGCTAACGCTTGCCAGAGTGCTTATTTGGGCCAAATGAGGGGGATTTCATTTCTAACGCTTGTCAGCGAGCTTATTTGCATCAAATGGCCTCGTTTTGGGTGCGAAACAGGAAAATAAGCTCTCTCATAAGCGTTACATTTTGAAAATCCCCATTTTGGGCCCAATAGCGTTGCTGGCAAGCGTTAGAGGTTCGTTTCGCCGTGGTTGCTCCTCTAGTGTCTCTGCTGTCTCTAGTGTTGTTGCTCTGCTAGTGTCTCTGCTGTCTCTAGTGTTGTTACTCAGCGAGTGTCCCTGCTGTCGCTAATGTTGTTACTCAGCGAGTGTCCGTACTGTTAGTTACTGTTGTTATTCTACCAATGTCCGTGCTGTTTGCTACTGTTTTTGTTTTGCCAATCTCTGCTGACACTACTATTGTGCTCTTTCAGTATCTATTGCTGACGCTAATGTTGTTGATCCGTGAGTGTCACTGTTGTCACTATTGACGCTGCCGACGCGAAAGTTACTACTGTGCTTAACTGCGCTTAAATGTGCTTAACTACTCAAACTACCTTAACTGCACCTAACTTCTGCTAACTCTAACTACTCTAACTACTCTAACTACTCTAACTACTCTAACTACTCTAACTAGT
>NZ_JALXVO010000038.1:0-43429 GCF_025151705.1 Paenibacillus sp. p3-SID1389
CCCAAAACGCCCTTTGGGAGCGAAATCGCCCCATTTCAAATGCACTTTTGCATTTCACCGGCTCAAAACCAGCGGTTATCCTAGAAATCAACTGCACTTTTGCATTTGGATGCAAAAAAAGCCCCGACTTATTCAAGTCTGGGCTGAAATGAGCCAGCTTAGCCACCGTTCTCAGGCTGCGGACGTTCAAGCGGCAGCTCGATCACAAACGTGGATCCTTCGGGACCGGAAGCCGCCAGGTTCACCGAGCCGTGCTGCTTCTGCGCAAGGCTGCGCACCAGCGACAGCCCAAGGCCCGTCCCGCCGTGGGCTCTGGACCGGTCGCTGCTGACGGTGTAGAACGGATCAAAGATGCAGGCCTGTGCCTCCGGCGGAATGCCGATACCGGTATCCCTGACCGTGATTTGCATCCGGCCGGTTATATTTCACCGCGTTATCCAACAGATCCATCACCATATGCATCACATTATCTGCATCGGCCCATACCTTGCCGTCCTGCAGGTCGGTGACGATCTGGATGCCTTGCTGCTCTGCCCTCGCCTGCAGGCGTGCCGCCGCCTCCTCCAGCAAGGGCTTCAGGTCCACCGAGGCCGCATGCGTCTCGAATTCATAGACGTCCATGGAGGAGAGCTTCAGCGATTTCTCAACCAGCGCGTACAATCGTTCCGCCTCCATGCCGATCTGGCGGCACGCCTCATCGAGCAGCGCCGGGTCGTCCCGATACATGTCCAACAGATCCGTATAGGCGAGGATCGAGGTCAGCGGCGTCTTCAGCTCATGGCTGATGTTCCCGATAAACAGCTTCTGCTGCTGCTCCAGCTCCTGCAATCGGGTCACGGCCTCGATCAGCTTGCTTTTCTCATCGGTTAACTGGGCGTGGGTCGTGGCAATTTTTCCGCTCATTTCAAAAATCCCCAACGCCAATTCGCCAAGCTCGTCCTTCCGGCGAACTGTTGGCTCACGGAGGTACTCCCCTTCCCCGATGCGCATGGCGGCACGGTTTAGCCGCGTAATCACATTGGCCTGCCGCCAGACATAGAGGTAGCCGAGCAGAAATCCCCCAACCAGTACGGCCGCGCCTACAAGCCAGAACAGCCGCCGAATCCTTTCGTAAAAAGCGTGCTGCTCCGCAAGGGACACATGAAATTGGACCGTCCCTACCGGCTGCTGATCCATCGTATATAGCGGTGCTAGATACAATAGCTGATCCCCTTGCGTGATATACGCCGACTGTCCTTTGGCCGTATAAGCCAGCGCGTCCTGGACGTCCACCTTCGGCTGAAACGGCAACGAGGTGCCAGCAAGCGTCCCGTCCAACTTATATCATGTGACCGGGAGTCCGCTTTCGGCACCTAAATTGACGGCAAGGCCTTGTCCGCTGAGTTCCATAAACGCGTCCGGAGCCGGTGATACGCTCGTCAGCGCTTCTTGACGGACCCGGAGATTCGCGGTTTCCGCCTCTGCGGCCAGCATTTGCTCCAAGCGCTTGCGCTGGTCCTCCCGGATCCCGGCCAATACCAACAGGCTAAGCACAGCGATCACAGCAGCAAGCAGGAAAGCCAGCAGCAGCGCAGCTCTCCATTTCAAACCAAACCCTAGGCCCCGCTGTTTCATGGCGAAGGCTCCACGCTTTTATAGCCGATGCCGTATACGGTTTGTATGCAATCGTTCCACTGGCCCAGCTTCTTGCGCAGCCGTTGCACGTGCATGTCGTGCCGCCCGCGAAATCCATGTCCCACACCTGCTCCAACAGCGCTTCCCGAGAATACACCCGTCCCGGATGACCGGCCAAGAGCGCCAGCAAATCAAATTCCTTTGGCGTCAAATCGATCAGGGTATCTCCGGCATGAACCGTCCGGTTGAGCAGATGGATCGTAAGGATCGCTGGCCGCAATGGCCGCCCCTCCAGCTTGCGGCAAACCTCGTATCCGCTTAGCTTAGGCATCATCACGTCCAGCACCATCACGTCCGGTTTGAACACCTCAACTTGGTCCAAAGCCTCTTGCCCGTACGCTGCCATCTCCACCGTATACCCTTCCCGCCGAAGCGCATACGACACGGCTCCGGAAATACTCGCCTCGTCATCCACTACAAGCACTTTGGTCATGCGATAACTCCCTTTACTTCAAGCTCAAAAAATAATGATAAAACTCCGTATCCCGATCATACCCGCTTGTTTCATACAATCGCTGAGCCCGGACGTTCGTGATCGCTGTTGACAGCTCTAGGCCTTTTGCATCCGTCCGCTGAGCGTGGGATTTTGCTGCTTCCAAGAGCAGCTTCGCCGCACCTTGGTTCCGATATTCCTCCCGCACGTACAAATCATTTAATATCCACACCCGTTTCATCGAGATCGAGGAAAAAGACGGGTACAGCTGCGTAAACCCAATCGCGTTCCCGCTGACCGAATCGATGGCCAGAAAGACGACGGATTCGCGCCGGCTTACCCTTTCCGCCAGAAAACTACGGGCTCCTTCGAGATCCGAGGCTTGTTCATAAAATTGGCGATACTCGTCAAACAGCCGTACCAAGGTCTCCAGGTCACCGGATTCCGCTTCACGGACGATCAATGATGTAGGATTCATCGGTTTAGCTCCTTCGTAAATGATAAACTACTCTATGTTCACGCCGCCGGCAACCAGCGAAAGCTCGTGCATTTCCCTCGGAGCTTCGAGCAGCAGCCGGAACTCAAACCAATGGGGTTCGGTCCAATCGATTTCCTCATACAAGCACATGCTGCCCTGCAGAAGCTCAGGCTTTTCCACACGAAGTGATTTCACGTTCTGAAAAATAAGACGCGTGAATTGTTCTTTACCAACCTCATCAAGTACAATCTCAACGGAACCATCATCGCGCGGAGTGAATACCTGGATTCGGGCATCATGAAATCGGACATTCTCCCAAAGTTGCCGAGCGTCTGCAGGAAGGTTCTGCATGATCTGTTCATATCTATCCCTGTATTCGTCGCAACGCCGTTTCCATTCTGCATCCCAGTTGCCTTTCCACTCCCTGATCCAGGCAGCCAATTCAGGACTGGGCCATCTTGTCTTCATGAAGCTCCCATCAAGAACCTGAGGATGAATGCTGGAAGGGAAATGCTTTAACATCAGAGGTTGAATGAACCATTTATACATCTCCTTGGCTTCTTTATCATAGTCCCTGCCTTGCTCGACATACCAGGCTTTGTCTGCCTCCAGGATTTGCATTTGCTCATACATTGCTTTGGTAAAATACTTCAACTCAACGCCCCCGTCATTGCTTATGTCCCCAATTCCAGCAACCGACGGAGCTGCCACTGCCGCTCCTGCTCGGCCCTTGCTTTGGCCGCTTCCGCGTTGTCCGCAGCATAGGCGATCGCCTTGGCGGCGTAGGTGGCGCTATGCGCCGCGTGCCCCGCCACATGCGCGGTAGCCGCCGCGTGGCCGGCGGCTCGCGCCGCAGCGCCGGCGGAGGCATGGCCGGCATCATGCGCCGCGTTATGCGCCGCAACCGCCGCCGCGCGCGCCGCGGCCATGCTGACTTCGCCGCGCACCCAAGCGCGCGCCGCTTCGATCGCCTGCCGCGGCCGCAGGTCCTTCGGCCGTGCCGCCTCGAAGCAAGGCAGCACGCGTTCCGCGCATTCCGCCGCCCATAACGCCAGCGTTCGCTGGTCCATCTGCTCCGCTTGGTCTGCGATGGCCCGTTTGATTTTCACATCAACAAACTTCCTGGATTCCAAGTGGATTTTCCCCTTTCCCCGATACGAAGCTAGTTAGAACAATCCCCAATAGAAAATAAGCAAGAGCGCAAGAATCACAGCGGCGGTAATGGCCAGGTTTGGGATCAAATTTCCGTAATAGCTTTTGAGGTGTGTATAGCATTCCGTTAAGAGTAATAACCCGGCGAAGATCGTTACAATCATGCCAAGAGCGCGTATAAACCCGAAGATGGGACGAAGCAGAAAGAAATCCATCGCCGGAAAAGGAACCGGACAAAAACCAACGCCGACCAGAAAAGCGTATAGCAAGCTCTTTTCCTTGCTCAGCGGAAGTCACCTCCTCGCTTGTTCTTGCGTTCATGCCGCACACGTCTATACCATTTATATATGCTGACGCCCAGCAGAAAACCCGCCGCGTTCAGAATAAGGCGGTAATCCGGTCAAATAACATTTGATAATACTCGTCCGAATTGGGCGTAAAATCCGTGAGCCGCCACGTGGCCTGTTTTTCCTTCAGAACCCCGTTGGCTTCATCCACGTAAACTCCCGTTGACGTCAGCTCGTCGCGTTCCCCGCGGCGCAGCTCCTGAAAAGCCAGCATGCCCACCCAATACAACCCGGTCAGTTCCTCGGTCTGGATGCGGTAATCGAGCAAGGGCTTTTCATTTTCGTAGATAAAGACATGGTTGACCTCACGGTCGATCAAATCGGGTGAAGGAAAATGCTCTTGAGCTACCCTGCCGAGATAAGTCAGATCCTCGACCGGCACCGCTAACCCAAGCTCCTCCTCCAATTCACGGATACCGTCCTTTGCGTCTTCTCCGGCTTGGAGATGACCTGCGCAGGAAGTATCCAATAGCAACGGGAATACGTCTTTGTTGGGATGACGCCGTTGAAATAACAGATAAATCTCACCCTGGGCATCCCGTTTAATGATCCAGCAATGAAAGGTTTGGTGCCACCACCCTTTTGCATGGACCTCTTCTCTAGAGGCTGTACCCAGCTTCTTCATATCCTTCGTGTAGATGTCAAACATTTCAGTTTCGCTCATGCTGTCCTCCAAGTGGGTTCGTTGTCAGCCGTTCTTCTTTAGTCCTGATCCTCCGCTCCACCAAGCAGTACTTCCTTATATAAAACGGTGAGCTTTCGTAAAATTTCCAAGCTTTCCTCCACCCGTTCCGCTTCCAAGACATGGTTAGCGCCGGGGATCGGCACAATCTTCAGCCGTTCGGATGCCTTCAGACGGCTTGCCAATCCGGGTGGAAACACATCATCCTTCGTACCGTATACGACAACCGCTTGAGTTTCATGGATGTACGGGAGGGTATCAGAAATTGGCGTCAGATAAATATGCCGGATTTCCTCTGCTCTGACCCCCAATCTGCGATGAAATTCGCCAGCCACCACCGTCCCCAAGCTTTTGCTGATAAACACAATTTCTTCATAGCTGCCGATGACCTGCCGTATCGCGTGTTCGCAATCCTCAATAACCTGCGGGATCTCCCGATACTCGAGCTCCTTACGGGCGGCCTGATAACCGTACTCCAGCGCCAGAATATCATATCCGCACTCCCGGGCTACAAGCGCGGCATAATGCAGCGTGGGTTTATCGCAAGAGTAATTTTTGCCGGGAAACAAAACCACCAGCTTTCGATTGGAATCCGTGACTTGGATATATCTTACGCTCATCTCGGTCTTCCAATGGGAAGGAAACTTCAGAGTGGATGCTTTCATCCTTGTCCCTCTCCTCTCAATATTAGAGTAACTCCAGAGTACCTATAGCTGAAACCGCTCCTGAATGATTTGAGCCACCTCGTCTGCCGTCTCCCTTCCGCATATAATACAACCCGGCTCTCGTATACGTTTGGCCGGGTCATGCAGCATATCACGTTCTATTCACGGCGGGGCAGCTTAGCATCCAGAAAATTCGTCTGGCAATCGTCCCGCAGCAGTTCCATGTAGATTTCATCGAAGTAGGTATTGTTCACGTAGTAGCTTTGCGATCTGCGGCCAAACACGCGGAAGCCCGCTTTTTCATAGCATCGGATGGCCGGTTGATTGAACTCAAAGACGCGCAGCATGATGTTGTTGAGGTTCAGGATCTTGAATCCGTATTCGCATAGGAGCTGAAGCGCCTCGGTACCGTACCCTTGCCCCCGCTGTCCCTCATCTCCCAAGAAGATCCCAGCCTCAGCCACTCTGCGGACATGATCGATGGCAAATAACGAACAGTTGCCTAGCAGTTGGTCTCCATCCAGCTGAACGATCGCGTAATTTTGGCCTTCCTTGGCCATGTCTTCCAAAAAGCTCTTCTCCCGTTGCAACCCGATCACTTCACGGGAAGTACCGAGCCGGATGGAAACGGTTAGATCGTTGATCCACCGAGCGTAAGTCTCCGCATCCTCCGGATTCACCGGGGACAGGTACAGTCTGGACCCCACCAGCTTCTTAAAATACTTCATCGGTTATCTCCCTCTCTCGTGCGCTTGGATTCACCTTCGTGCCAGCAACCAGATCGTGGCAGGTCCGGCTTCCCTTAGTGGAAAATAATATCACAAGATAAACGATCATTAAACCGTTCGGCAAGTAAATCCAGCCTGGATGAGCCGGCGTTTCCACGCTCCACCAAGGTTCGGGCACCAAAATGATGGCGTGGGTCATCTCCCAGGGAAGCAGGCGCACCGCCGTTCTAGCCAAAGCTTGCCATAACCGGATCGGCTCCCCCCGGCGGTTCGTAACGCGTAGATTAAGCCACTTTTTTCCAAACGTCTGTCCATCGCGCAGCTCCATCACAGTAAAAAAACTCCATACGGGCAACGACATCGTGGCCAGCACCCAAAGCTCAATTTCAATCCCCTTGTCGAAATCGTCGAAGGGAAAGCCGGAAGCGGCGGCATTTATCAGCCATTGCAAAGACACCAAAATGACTGCCAGCATTGTGAAATCGATCCAATAGGCAAATAACCTCTTCAGGGCGAGTATCATGTCTCACCTGCCGATTCTTTTTTTATACAAGATACGCTTTTCGCGACTCCATCTGACCTCGATGGCGGTGTTCATGCTCACTCCAGCCTTAACGCCATATAATCCTCATCAAAATAGGCTCCATCCCATTTCAAGGCTCTTCGCTCGGTTCCATACCTCTGAAACCCGAGAGATTCGTAAAGCCTTCGTGCCGAATCATTTGTAGAGACCACCGTTAAATTCAGCTGTTCCAGCCCTTCCATCCGCTTGGCTCTCGCAAGGAGTTCTTCCATCAGCGCCTGACCTATCCCCTTCCCACGCATCCCGGGGGTTACTAATAAACCAAACACGTTTCCTTTATGCCGGGTTTTTGGGGAACTTTCTCGAATAAACGTAACGATGCCGGCTAAGGTCCCGTGCTCGTCGAACGCGCCTAGCACAAAGCGGTCTTCGGTTGGTTTGATGCGCTCCGTCACCATGTCCATTGTAAAGTCCGCCTCCCGCTCGAAGGTAGAGCCGAAGGCTTCCGGATTTACCTGCAATCCTTGCAAGCGAAGGCTTTGGTAGATCGACGCGTCGCTCTCCTCTAATATTCGCAGATTCATAGCTTTCCCCCGTTCCGTCTTGGATTGATACCAGAATACCAGAACCCCATCAATTTGAAAAACCTGTAAAAAAAGTTGTTGTAAAACAAACCTCTAAATGGTAATCTATGTAATGATAGCGCTATCATATCAAAATCGAAACCGGTTTAGTATGAATTTCGCCTGTGGTAAGTTAGCCCAATCCATTCATTCTTGAAAGGAGCGATTTTTCATGATGCTAAAACGCGGTAAACCGATTCTCCTCTTTCTGGTGCTCACCCTCCTGGTCGTCTTTGTCCCCGTCCCCAACACGACAAGCGCGGCTCCCAACTGGCAGTTGGTATGGAGCGATGAATTTAACGGTTCCTCGTTGAATCGCGGCGTTTGGACGCCCGAAATTGGCACCGGCCAGAACGGATGGGGGAACAACGAACTTCAATATTATACCGACAGGCCGCAAAACGTACAGGTGACGGGAGGCAATCTGGTCATCACTGCCCAACGGGAAAATTATGAAGGAAGAAACTACACCTCTGCACGAATCAAAACCCAAGGCTTAAAGAGCTTCCAATACGGCAAAATCGAAGCCCGCATTAAGCTTCCAACCGGACAAGGCATTTGGCCGGCGTTCTGGATGCTGGGCGAAAACTTCAGAGATGTCGGTTGGCCTTACTGTGGTGAAATCGACATTATGGAACATGTCAACAATGAATCGGTTGTCCATGGTACCGTCCATTGGGACGCCAATGGATATGCCTCTTATGGCCGGGCCTCGGGCAATTTGGATTTCTCTCAATTCCATACGTACTCCATTGAGTGGGACCCGAGCTATATCCGCTGGTTCGTTGACGGCGTTCAGTACAATGAGATCTATATCGCCAACGGAACCGGGAATACAGAAGAATTCCAGAAGCCGTTCTTCATTCTGCTGAATCTCGCCGTCGGCGGCAACTGGCCGGGCAGCCCGAACGGGTCGACACCTTTTCCTGCACAAATGCTTGTGGATTATGTTCGCGTCTATCAGGATCAAGGGGGTTCCTCGCCCGTCCTTGAGAACGGTGCCGTATACACCATCGCCTCCAAAGTCAGCGGCAAGGTACTGGATGTCGTGGATGTCTCCACTGCGGACGGGGCTAAAATTCAACAGTGGACCAACTATTCCGCCAGCAACCAACGCTTCCGGCTGGAATCCACGGGCGATGGCTATTATAAGCTGACCGCCATCCATAGCGGCAAGGTGCTGGACGTCCCTAGTGCAAGCACAGCCGCAGGCGTGCAGCTGCAACAATGGACGGATAACGGCACCGATGCACAGCGATGGCGAATCGTAGATGCAGGCGGCGGATATTTCAAGCTGATCTCCAAAGCCAGCGGATTGGTCATGGATGTGTCTGGCGCTTCAACAGCGGACGGGGCGGCGGTCCAACAGTGGACCGATAACGGCACGGATGCGCAGAAGTGGATGTTTACGAAGGTAAATTAAGCTTGAGCTTCAAAGGGGCGGATATCAATTTCCGCCCCTTTGGTTCTAGGTAAGCTGGCAGGATAGCCCTTTTCCCCCTGCTCAGGATTGATCGGCGATTTGGATGGAGGGGTTCCGGCGAATCAGCTCTTGAATAAACCGCTCCTGATCCACCGGCGAAATGACGACGCTGCCCAGGACACCGTTCCGGTAATGGATTTCGATCGCATCCCGCGAGAATAAGAGCCGATATCCCAACCAGATATTCGGTTGCCGCGTTATTCGAGTGATATCCTCATAACGAATTTTTGAATGAAACATCCCGCCTTTGACAAACAGCAGATCCTCCCTGATCACATAAGAGATATCAAGCGCTAACCAAGCCAGCAATAGGGTGACGAGCGCATCGGGCACGATGATCCCTACAAGCTCCGTTCGCGTTAACGCTTGCGGATCAAGAAGCAGCGGCCAAAGCAGCACTAGATTAGCAACCAAGAGAAAGAATAGCCAAAGGCATACAAACAACGGATCCCGTTTCGTTTTGAATCGCATAGCAACCCTCCTGCAATTCACGTTTACGAGTAACGTCGAGATATCGCCGGATGTATCCGGGTGTTACGTGCGTTTTTGTATTATTTTACGATCAGGCCAAGCAGTTTGGCAAAGCCGATCGCTTGCTCCGGGGAAACCGTGCAGCCTGCCAAGGCATAGGCCGGGATATCTACGCGTTCAAACGTACAGGTGCTGATATCCATTCCCTTCAGTGAGGTATCGTTAAAATCCGCCTCATTCAGATCCGAGTTCAGCAGCTCAACCTCTTTGAATTTGGCGCTGTAAAAATTCGCGTTCTGCAGAGAACAGTCATGAAATCTCACCTGCTTCAAGGAGGCTTCCACGAAGTCGCCTAAATTCATGATGCAACGCTCAAACATCACGGAACCGGCATTCACTTTGGACAGATTCAGCCCCGTCAACTTGCAGTCTTTAAAATGCACCCGGTGGATAATGGCATTCTCCAGCACCGCGTTGGATAAATCGCAATTTTCCAGCACGACGTCGGTCATGTCCATCCGCTCAAAAGTGGTACCCACAAAGGAACAGCCCCGAAGCATCACTTTGGATAAAATACATTTTTCGATACTCCCGTACTCATAGGATGCGCCCGCCACCGTAGCTCCAACCAACTCATGGTCCTCATCGTCCAGCACATCCTCCCAATCGGCTTCCATTAATTCAGCCGTAAGCTGTGGGGGACTCATTTTCGTTTTTTTGCTCATCAAGTTTCCTCCCGGATGACGTCTTCGCCAACTCATTCACTTCATCGATCAAGCTTCGGAGTTCTTGGATGCTTTCGCGGAGTGTAAATCACTTGGCTTCTGCGCCGCTTCCAAAGCTTCGGCTAATCCCTTTACATCCAGCCCGTCCACGGCAAAAGCGCGCCGTACCAGCTCATGCGGCACAAACTCGTCGTATTTGCCCAGATAAGGGGCTTCCGACGCAGCTAGCAGCGCCTCCGGGTGAGGAATCGAGGCGAGTTCTGCCTCAATGGCAGCAAGCAGCTCCTTGGCGCCTGCTCTCCCCGACACGACCATATAATAGGGTTCCATCGGCACGACCTGGCGCAGGCCCATTGGATCCGACAAGTTGTGCTTCAGCAATCGTTCCAGGGTGCGAAATTGCTTGCTTCCCGCCCACGGTAAAATAAACAGCGAATCGCCGCCTGCCGGAATCACAGGACTGTTAAGCAGCCCGCTCTCCCGGGCTAACCGGCGCGCCCGTTCCAAGCGATTGGCCGCGCCCGGAGCAAGATACGGGTACAAAGTATGCACCTCCAATACCTGGCGCATCTTCTGCATGACCCGGGTATGGACATCTCCCCCGGCGCCAAGCCATAGCGTATCCACCTTGCCGCGCGAGGATTTGACGTACACCGCTTTATGCTTGCTGTCCACTTCCTCGACCTTCCACAGCTTCCCGGCCAAAGAGAAGCAATAGCCAGGCGGCGGCACAGTGGTGATGCTGCCAATTTCCTCAGAGCCGTTGTAGACGACATGCTCCTCGTCATCTTTAAAGACAGCGTAGAAGCGGAAGTTATTTACGACCTTCTCTCCGCCGAGTCCGATGATCAGCGTGCCTTCCTCGGTCTGCTGGATATGGTCGGTTTGCAGCAGGTACTGTAACAACGCCTTGTACTCCTCGGGCTCAACGCCGCGAAACGCCGGCAACGTCAGTACAGCCCGGGCCAAATCCGCCGGTTCCGCTTCGCCGATGCTCTTAAGCGTGCTCATCGTCTGATGGTACAGCACGCCAACCGGCTTCTTGCGCAGCTCGACCGGCTCCACCCAGCGCTCGCGCACATACAGCTCGATGACGGCGATCGCCCGCAGCAGCGTCCACGGCATGCGTGCCGGCAATTGGGCGTCCTCATCCTCTTCCTCTGCGCAGAGGAACATCATCTCCGACGCCTGATCGCCGCGCCGGCCAGAGCGGCCCAGCCGCTGCACGAAGCTGGAGCAGCTGTACGGTGCACCGAGCTGGATGACCCGCTCCAGCTCGCCCAGATCGATGCCGAGCTCCAGCGTCACCGTCGCTGCGGCTACCGCCGGGCCGGGGCCGGAGCGCAACGCGGCCTCGGTCTCTTCACGCAGCATCGCAGAAATGCTGCCGTGATGGACATGGAACACATCACGCTCCTCCCGCTTTGCCGCAATCCGGCGGAGCTCCAGCGTGGTCAACTCGGCGTCCGTGCGGCTGTTGGTGAAGACGAGTGCTTTTTTGCGATGGGTGTTGTCGTAAATGAAGTTATAATACTTCTGCTTGGCCAGCTCCAAATGCTCTGCTTCCCGTTCGTCGCGGGCATCCGGGAAGGAGAAATGCTCCACCGACAGCTTTAGCTTGCGTCCGCCCGGCGGGGAGACCACCTCCACCGGCTGCGGCGTCCCCGCCCCAAGCCATCGGGCAGCGATCTCGTAATCACCAAGCGTAGCTGATAAGCCGATTCGTCTCGGCTTGCAGGAAGCCATACGCTCTAATCGGGTCAGCTGGCTGATAACCTGAATCCCGCGATCGGCCCCCATAAACGCGTGCACCTCATCGATCATGATATATCGCAGATCATGGAACAACGCCGGGATCGCATTCGGGCGGTTCATGAGCAGCCCTTCCAGCGATTCGGGGGTAATTTGCAGGACACCGCTGGGGCGCTGCATCAGCTTGGTTTTCTCCGCTTGGGCGACGTCGCCGTGCCAATGCCAGACCGGCACTTCCCCGTCTCGCAGCAGCTCCTTGATCCGCTCGAACTGATCGTTAATCAACGCCTTTAACGGTCCGATGTAAAGAATGCCAACCGACTCCGAAGGCCGATGATAGAGCTCCGTAAGCGCAGGGAAAAAGGCCGCTTCCGTCTTCCCCGACGCGGTGCCTGATGCGATGAGAAGATGGTGCGGCGTGTCAAACAACACGCGGCAGGCTTCGATCTGGGCGTCACGCAGCGAGTCCCATCTTTTGCGGTAAATGTATTCTTGAATAAACGGCGCCAACCGGGAAAAAGGGCTCGTCCCGCTCATAACTCAAACTCCGCCAAAAAGTCGTCCAGCTCGTCGGTGCCGCCCTTGTTCTTGTCCCCTTGGTTCGCAGACGCCGCATATTCCTGCTCCCGTTCGCCCATCAGTTCCTCGAACGACAGCTCCGGCTGCTGGTGCATCAGGTGCAGCACATCCATAAAATCGCGCACGACCTCCCGGGTCGTGAGCAACTCCTCGGCACCCAAGCGGTTCACCGCCGCCTGCATAAAGGCGATCAACTGCTCATCGGTCAGGCGCATCGTGTAACCGAAATGGATCGCGTGAATCTCGCGCAGCTTCTGCAGCAAGAGCAAAATTTCCTCATGCGACAGCATGTCCAGCTTCAGGATCGGCGACGTATACGAACGGCGCGTCCCACTGCTGTAGCGCCCATCGATCAGCCGCGAGCGCAGGGCATCGTAGCTGAACAGCCCGCGCCGCTCGTCTTCCACGAATTGCGGCGTGCCGCCCAAGAAGATGCCGAGGTACTGGGCTTTCCCCTGCATCGTGTCGTTGAACATCGTCAGGATCTTCTCGTAATTGCTTTGGCGGGAGATGCTGTTTGTGATTTTGTACAGATTGACGCCCTCATCGATGAACAGCAGCAGCCCGCGATACCCGATGCGCACTGCAAATTCCGCCCACAGCTTCATGTAGTCGTACCAGTTGTCGTCGTCGATGATCACGCCGACACCCAGCTCCTGGCGCGCCTCCGTTTTGGTTGGCACCTCGCCGCGCAGCCAGCGTAAAGCCGCGGCTTTCCGGTCATCGTCGCCAAGCTTGTAGCCCGACCAGTAGGCTGCCAGCACCTTGGCGAAGTCAAATCCGTGCACGAGGCTTTGCATCTCGTTGGTCACCGCATAAATTCGCAGCTCCACCGCATCATGCAGCTGCGGATCACCGGGACGCAGGCCGGTGGCCTGCATTTGCTCCTGCTGGAGAGCGGCGATCCACTTCTGCAGCATCGTCTCCAGCGCGCCGCCGTCAGGCCGCGTTCGGGTGGATAAATGCATCATCAGCTCCCGATAGGTTGCCAGCCCCTGCCCTTTTGTGCCGACCAGCCGGCGCTCCGGCGAAAGATCGGCGTCAGCCACCACGAAATCGCGGTCCATCGCATAGTTGCGAATCATCTGGAGCAGGAAGCTCTTCCCGCTTCCGTAACGCCCTGTGATCAAACGGAAAGCCGCCCCGCCCTCCGCAATATTGTCCATGTCCTGCAGGATCGACGCCACCTCCGGTTTACGCCCGACCGCGATATGCTCCAGCCCGACCCGCGGCACGACCCCGGCCGTCAAGGAATTGACGAGCGCGGTGGTCAGCCGCTTGGGGATTTGCACCTGTTTCATTCTCGTTCACCTCATCGTTCCAAACTTATCCTATATCCTACAATGTATCTCTCTTATCGCTTAGCGTTGACTTGCAAGCCACCCGTCAAGCTCTGCGCGGTAGTCATCTACAACTTCGTCTCCGTCGATTAAGAGATCCCCGATCTGCTCCATCGCCAGCTCATTGATCTCATCGATCAGCAGCTCAGGCATGGAGCCAGCCTGCTCGGCAATCGCTTGGCGTTCCTCAGCACTTTGGCCCTGGAGTAGAGCGGCCAACATCTGCGCCTGCGGAGCCGTCAAGCCAGCGAACAGTTCCTGCCATTCCTCCGGCAAGTTCGTGATCGCCCCGCTTTGGAACTGCTCAGCATCGCTTCGTTCCTCGGCCAATGGCTGAGGAACTTCTTCAACCGGGTGCGGGGACTGCGAATCAATGGCCGTCTCTTCCCTACGCTCCCCAAACGAATCTGCTCTATCGGATCGCGCCGCCTCTGCCTCTTCCAGCACCTGTTCATATCCCCGTTCAAAATCAAAGGCGGGCTGCAACGGTTCCACTTCGACAGGCGATCGTCCTAACGAAATTGCAGCCTGCTCCAGCGGCATTCCCGGTGCTTCCGGCGCAAAAGCCAGCGTCTGCTCCTCGCTAAGCAGCATGTCCCGCACCTCTTCGGACTCCTGCTGCAGCTTGCGCAATTTGGCGGTGTTAATTTTCACTTTGGGTGCCCGTGCTTTCGCTTCTTCTGCCCTCTGTCGTTCAAATTCCTTGCTCAAATAACGGCGGACCAGCTGCTCGATCTCCGGCCCCACGTCGATCCCCCGCAGCTTTCCCTTAAACCCGGTTAACTCCCGCAATTGGTTCTCGGTTAGGCGTACGAGCTGGGTCAGAAAGGCTCGCAGCGGCGGATGCCCGCTATAAGGCAAGACGGTGACTGGCTTCGTGCGCCCATACAATTCATGATCATACACCGCGCTGCGGAACAGGTAACGGGCGATTTGAGTCTCCTTCGGCTTATACAGCTCCAGAATCCGAATGCCCTTGCTTCTGGAAAGATAGCCGTCGACCAACGAAATGACCCTCGGCACGTAGTTTTGCATGTCCTTGCGCCCTTGCTCCTGGTAAAAGCGGCTCTTTTCCACATTATAATCCACCAGCTTGAGCAGCAGCTCCCAGCTCAGGTCCAGCGGTTCGGCGGTGAATCTTCTGCGCCATTCCAGCTCCTTCAGCTCCATGGACAGATTGCGTGGCAGCTTGGCCATCGGTTCAGTGGGACGTTCCTCCAGTTGGAACACCAAGGCCAAATCGAATAACCACTCCCGTACGTAGAGATCCAGCTTAGGATAACGCTGCCGGTATCCCTGCCAAACCTGCTCCATTAAGGCATATCCTTCGGCCGGCTCCGACCAGCCGATCCCATGGATCAGCTCGTACAAATAAACGAATACGTAAGACAGATCAGTATCCGGATAACGTCCGGAACGGACCTCCCCGCGCCAGAACAAATACCATTTCAGCTGCCTTGGCTGCATCTCATCATAGGTCGGCCAATACGTCTGAAAAGGAACAAACTCCGCTGCCCCCTCAAAGGCTGTCTCCAATTCCTTCGCCTTCTGGACAAACCGTTGCTCCCGGGAAATATAACGAAAATCCTGTTGCCAATCCGTAGTACGCTCCCAAAGATCCGGCGCAACCACCCGGCTCACCGGCTCCTTCCTGCCTTCCTCCGGCTTGTTTCCGTCCACCACTTCCAATTCGGCGAAGGTTAGCTGGTGTTCCGGGTTCGTCTGTCGTTCCCGATTATTATGTAGATGTCGGCTGAAAAAGCTGTGTTTTTCATCCGTTCCGTCGTTCATCGTTCCTAAACCTCCGTCACGTCCATTATACCACCCGACCGAAAATTTGTTCGCCTTTTGAATACTATTTTGCCCTCCCTTATAATGAAAAGCAACTGCAAGTTGCCGGGGAGGGCGAAGGTTTGATGAATCAATGGCTGAAAGCTTGTTTTTTTCTGATCGGAGCGGCCGTTTTAACCCGATTGATCCCGTTCTCCGATTGGTTCCGCATGCTGGACACGATGGTGCATGAGTTGGGCCATGCCGTGGTTACCTTACTTGCGTCCGGACAGGTGCTTCGCATCGAACTGCACCCGGATCACAGCGGCGTCACCTATTCGGTACTGGCATCGGGATGGAGCCAATTCGCCGTATCCTTGGCTGGATATACCTCGGCTTCCCTGTTTGCGGTCGCCATGTTCTTCGGCTATTCCCGACAACAACAAGCCGCCGGCCTCGTCTTGATCAATATGCTGGCGTTGATCTCGCTGCTGCTGTTTGTACGCTCGGGCTACGGCCGGGGATGGTTAATCTTGTTTCTGCTGGTGAACGCAGCGTTTTTCCTGTGGGGAGGACGAATTCGCAATTTCTATTATCTGTTGCTGGCGTTCTTATGCTTGGAAGAGTCGGTGCTGGGGCCGGTCACGCTGCTGCTGAATTCCATCGTTTCGCCCAGCCAGGCGGGAGATGCGACCAATCTGGCCCAGCTTACAGGAGTTTCCCCTCTGGTATGGTCGCTAATCTTTCTAGCCATTTCACTGCTATGCGCCTTGTCCGCGCTGCAACTGTATTGGAATGACCGCAGACGGAACCGGGAGAAGCGCAGAATGAGCCGTTCGAGCTCGGTGAGCCCGTAGAGGGCTCCCCTCATCGATCCTTAATGATCGTACATCTCAAGACATGAACTTCCTGATTGTCACGGATCAATGCATCGACATCATCGCTGGACTCCATATGGCCCTTCCCTTTATTTCTCGCAATTACGCCCAATACGGCCGTTTCATTTGGGTTCGCGGTAATGGACGTCATGGGATGGGTCATGGCACTATCATAATCGCTCTTGGGCATTTCCGCTTTGGAGCTGACCACGTTTCCTTTCTGCCGGAAAGCAATCGTCCAGACCTCGTCCCCGTTCCTCATGCCAAGGGTCGTTAAATACAAGCGAAAGGTGTCTTTGACCTGTTCCAGAGAAGTTTCCAGCCCGAGCAAGGATCCCACTTTCTCCCCATTCACATACTGATCAACCCAAAAATGAACCCGATCGGCTTGAACCTCACCTAAGTTCACGTCAAATATCAATGAACTATCCGATCCTGTCGCTTTCAGAATGGCATACTCTTCGTCGTCCATCGGCAGGGGTTCAATCTTGATGCCCTCGATTACCTTCTTTGGTAAATGGTTCTCTAGGTCAACCGTCTCCGAACGACTCCCTTCGCAACCCGAGAGGACCAAGGAAGCAACTAGAACACAAGCCAGGATGGGATAAAAATATTTTCTCATTCTACACCTCACAAACTACGGATATTAAATCGATTTCCGTCCGGATCATAGAAATGAAAACTTACTAATCCCTGGGTCAGATAGCCGCCGATCCCGGAGGTTTCGATTCCGCGTTGTTTTAAATATTGATGATACTTGAAAAAGTCTTGACGGTCCTGAATCCAGCACACCGGCTGAACCTGCCCGTCCACTTTGCCGACGTACGCCTCATCACTTTTTTGTTCAAGCACCCAAAGCGACTTCGCTTCGGAATGATTCAGCGGCAGCTCCATCACTGCGTAGCCGTCGGTCGGATGATGCTGGGTACATTTCATGCCCAGATGTTGTCCGTACCATTGAATCGCCTCGTTTAACCGGCTGACGCCTACCCTGGTCCAAGAGGGCGCTAAGTCGGAAGATGGCAACGTCAAATCCTCCTGCAGCGTTAACCGGATGCCTTCGGCGGTAGCCCATACATCAAAATATCGGGATTTGGGCCCAGCATATACGGCAGATACTCGCACGCCATCGGTGACAAAAGCTCGCCGCAGACGATCCAATTCCCGGGTTCGAAAGCAAACCCGAAGGTCGGCATCCACGGTCCCTCGTTCAGCATAGTGATGGGGGAGCCGGGTATCCGTAAGATAAGTCACCAGCCAGGTTCCAAGAGGCAACTGAATCATTTTACCTTGGGAACAGCGGGGATCCACCTTCCAGTTCTCTTGCCGAAGCACCTTCCAGCCAAAGTACTTCTCGAACCACTTCACCACTTGATCCTGATTATCCCACAACACATCGATCGTTTGCCCGTCAAAATAAAGCTCGGGGATCTCCTTGCCCGCTGCCATAGGGAGCCTCCTTCATTCATTCATACAGAACTTTCCAATCCTATTATCGCTGAACCTGTCCGCAGGATAAAGGTAAATATTTGCACTTTGCGCCGCTTCCTTCTGAATCTTTCGTTCATATAATGCGACTGGGACTCACAAACAAGTTTAAAGAATGGCGATTTTGCGGTAAGATGGTATTCGATGTTTCTAGGAACTAGGGATTGGAAAGGAACGGTGCAGATGGATCGGCAGCAAATCATCGAACAAGCCGAGCACTTTGTGCAAAACGTGCACAGCGGGGACGGGAGTGGCCACGACTGGTGGCATATCCATCGGGTGCGGAATATGGCCTTGGCCATCGCCCGCAAGGAGCAGGCGGATTTGTTCGTATGCGAGCTGGCGGCCCTGCTGCACGACGTCGCCGACGAGAAGCTGAATCCGTCCAAGGAAGCGGGATTGCATCGGGTTTGCAGCTGGTTGGAAGCACATATCGAGGATCCATCCGTCATCAGCGAAGTCATGGAGATTATTTCGACCATGTCATATAATGGCGGCAAAAATCCCCCTATGGCGACGCTCAACGGACAAATCGTTCAGGATGCCGACCGGCTGGATGCCATGGGAGCGATCGGCATTGCCAGAACATTTGCTTATGGGGGCTCCAGAGGCAGATCCATGCATGAACCGGGGCAGGATTTCTCCGATTTGGATTACCGCAGCCATGAGAAAACGACGATTTATCATTTCTACGAAAAGCTATTAAAGTTAAAAGATTTGATGAATACCCGGCATGCCCGGAAGCTGGCCGAATCACGGCATGAATTTATGCTGCGTTTCTTGGAGCAGTTTTACCGGGAATGGGATGCCGCTGACGAACATCAGGATGAACAAACCACAACAAATTCAGGTGATATGAGTGAGAATCGCATTTTTTGACTCAGGGATCGGCGGCTTGACCGTGTTAACGGAGGCGATGAGGAAGCTGCCGAACGAGGATTTTCTTTATTTTGCCGATACGCTCCACGTGCCTTACGGGACCAAAACGCTGCCCGAAGTGAAACGGTACGTCGAGGAATCGGTAAGTCTTATCATGCAGGGCGACATTAAAGCCTTGGTCGTGGCCTGCAATACCGCAACGAGCGCCGCCATCGAGGAACTTCGCCGTACGTACGACATCCCGATTGTCGGCATGGAGCCGGCCGTGAAGCCGGCCGTGAAACGAAGCCAAGCCGCCGGCAAACGGGTCTTGGTTTTTGCGACCTCGTTGACGTTAAGCCTTTCGAAATACACTGACCTGGTGGCCCGGGTGGACGACCACAAGGTGGTGGATTCGATGCCGCTGCCGGAGTTGGTGCAATATTGCGAACAACTGCAGTTCGATCGGGACGAAATCGAGCGTTATTTCAGCCGCAAGCTCGCGGGGATCGATTTGTCGCAATACAGCACGATTGTGCTGGGATGCACGCATTTTCCTTATTACAAAAGCATCCTGCAGCAAATCCTGCCGCCCCATATTGAGCTGATCGACGGCAGCCATGGCACGGTAGAGCGGCTGTGTTCGCTGATTGGCAGCTCGGCCAATCCCGGTCAAGCTTTTAAAGGGCATATCGAGTTCAAATGCTCCGACGAAAACCCGGCTTATCTGGACAAAATGGCCCGGGCGCTGGATTACCTGCAAACGCAATATTCTGCTCAATAATGCGCGGTAACGTATAAAAGCCTTGTCCCGGCGGTGAAATCGCTTAGGACAGGGCTTTTTTAGCTGCGCGGGCATGGGGTTTAATTACTCCATCTCCTCATTGAGCAGAACCATATGAATATGATCTTCCCACTTCCCGTTAATTTGCAGGTACTTTTTCGAGATTCCTTCATTTTGAAAACCTAACTTCTGCACCACGCGAAGCGATGCGTGATTTCTTGGCATGATGTTTGCCTCAATCCGATGCAAGTGCAACTCGCGGAACGCATGGCCAACCACCGCCTCGACGGCTTCCGTCATCAGTCCCTTTCCTTGCTCCTGCTCATCGATTCGATACCCCATGTGGCAGGACTGGAACGCCCCTCTGACAATATTGCTGAGCGCCACCGAACCTATAATCCGGCCATCTTGGAATAGCCAGAATTTCCGGAGCAAACCTTGCTCCATCTTCTCGGCTTCGTCCCGCAGGATTTCCTGTTGAACGGAGTAAGTGTAGAAATCTTCCGTCCTTAGCGGTTCCCACGCCTTAAGGAAGTCTTTATTCCGAACGACAAACGCCAAGACCTGATCCGTATAGGTGTCATCGATGATTTTAAGCGTCATGCGTTTCGTGGTGATTTCATTTTTCATAGATAATCCTCACTTTTCTTATACCTCAATCTATGATTCCGAAATCTTGGTACTGCAAGTTTTCCTCATAGTTCCTCCCGCAAGTGAGCTTTGGGATTGAACGCTTCCATCATTATACATTCTTATCTCGGAAGATCACTAGCCTCTGATTCAATCATCTAAAAACCCACCTTCAGGCGAAGGTGGGTCGTGTCAATCAATTATGATTAGGAGGATGGCAAATCCAACCATATCCCTGGTGTTTCCGCCGCCTTCAATCCGTACTCGATTACGGTGATCACGGCTACAGTTTCGGCCGGGTCAACTGCGGGCTCGCCGGTTTCAAAGAAGGTCACCAGGTTCCGGATAAACGGATCAAAGAAATTGGAGGCCGCCGTGGCTTGCTTAAAGGTTCCATTATCGTATTTGATGCCAAGGGTAAAAGGACAATTGTCCCCCAAATGGTGGATCGATGCTTGGCGGCCTTCCCCGAAGTCGATGAGAAGCGCGGGGGAATCCGGCGTTCCGGTGTACATGACGCGCTTGGGATCGGCCCCCATCAGACGGATGATCGGCTCGATTTGATGAATCGAATAGTTGTCGAATGCGCCGGGCCCCCAGCTGCAAATCGTTTGAATCCCTGCCTTGTCAATCTCCGCATATTCGCTGGCAAAACGGAGGGCAGACGTCGAATACATCGGCGTTCCGTGCTGCGCGGCCAGGTCGAAGAGGCGTACCGCCGTCTCCCGGTCCGGAGCAAACGTCTTATCGATGTAGGTCGGCTTGCCCGACTGCAACGGAAGCTGCGACAATTCCTCATGGAACTCCGGATTGTCGGGAGATAACACGATCAAGTAATCGCTCCGCTCCACGACGTCTTGAATGGACGGCAGTAATTCGATGCCGTGCTCCTTGCACCACGCCTCGTTTGTGAGTCCGTTCTCCTTGTCTCTTTTCCCATAAGCATACGTTACCTTCATGGCGCCATCGGAAGCCTGCTCGATCCACCCGGGATATTTGTTGGCATGGAACTGGTCGAGGTGCAGGTCGATAAACCCGATTTTTTTCATGAGAGCGCGATTTCCTCCCCTTTGTCGGACGAGTCATAAATCGCCTGAATGATGCGGGAGGACAGGATGACGGTGTCGATATGCGAAGGCTGCTTCTCCCCCGTTTGGATGCACTCCAGGAACCCGTCGATTTCCTGCTGATACATATTGCCGGAGATAAATTTTGGCGTCGTCTCGGTCAAAGCACCGTCTTTCGCCGTATAGAAGGTAAAGTCCCCGCCGTAGTTCAACCGAATGCCACCTTTGTCGCCCAGGAAGTCGATAAACATCTCCTCGACTCCGATGTTCTGCGCCCAAGCTCCGTTCAAGGAGATCGTTGGGCCTTCGGTGCGGATCAGCGCGGTTACGAAGTCGTCGACATCATAGGTGCCGTTATAGTCCGGCGGTCCTGCCCACATTTTGAGATACGTATAGTTTTCCATATCTTTCCCCAGTTTGGAGTAGGCTTGACCGGTGACGGTCTTTGGCTTGGGATCGCCCGCACAGTACATGACGATGTCGATAAAATGAACGCCCCAGTCGATCAGCGCGCCGCCGCCGGCGATCGCCTTCGTTGTAAAAGCCCCGCCTAAGCCCGGAATCGATCGGTGTGCGCGGAAGCTGGCGTACACATGATACAACTCGCCAAGCTCGCCGTTTTGAATCATTTGTTTGATGCGGTTGACGCTTTCGTTGTACCGGTTAACCACCCCGATATTCAACACTTTGCCCGTCTCATGCTGAACCTTCTGCATTTCCAGAGCTTCTTCGTAAGTCCGCGCTGCCGGTTTCTCGCACAGGACATGCTTGCCCGCACGCAGGCAATCAATGGCGATCGTAGCGTGCGAAGCATTTGGCGTACAGATGGATACGGCATCCACCTCCGGATCTTCAACAATCTGCCGGTAATCCGTGATCGCCTGGCCGCATTCGTATTTGGTGACAGCCGCCTCTGCACGTTCCTTCAGGATGTCACAGAAATACTTGATTTCTACATGCTTGTGATTCAGGTAAGACGGGATGTGGGCGTGGTTTGCAATCGTGCCGCAGCCAATCACGGCAATGGTGATTTTGTTCATCAGCTTCCCTCCTGCTAACGTGAAATCGTCGGATCAAGATAAGTCTATGATGATTCCTAGCATACCAGATCAGAAGCAAATTGGAATAAGCCGGAAGGCGAAACCACATCAAATTACCATAAAAGGTCACCCGCTTCCCGTACCGTTCTCCTGCCCAACCATCTACAATGAATGCAATCACGGGCAACCTGTCGTCAAACGTTTAATCTCAAAACAAAAGGAGAATTGAAGCGATGAAACGCGAAATGAAGGCGGATATCGTCATCCTTGGGGGCGGCACCGGAGGAACCGCCGCAGCCCTGGCCGCGGCAGCTTCGGGCAAAACCGTCATGATGACGGAGGAGACGCTTTGGATCGGCGGGCAGCTGACCAGTCAGGCCGTACCGCCGGATGAGCACCCCTGGATTGAGCATTTTGGTTGTACAAGAACTTACCGGAGATTCCGCGAAGGCGTACGCCAGTACTATCGAGAGCATTATCCGTTAACGCCGGCTGCCAGAACCCTACCCGAATTAAATCCCGGCGGCGGTATCGTCAGCCGGATTAGTCATGATCCCCGCGTTGGCCTGGCCGTGCTGCAACAGATGCTGGCTCCGTACATTCACAGCGGCGGGCTGACGATTCTGCACCGCTATCGAGTCCAACAAGCTGAAACCGATGGAGATGCCGTCCGCAGCGTGACGGTGCGTCATCTTGACACCGGGGATGAACTGGTGCTGGAGGCGCCGTTTTTTATCGATGCCACCGAACTTGGGGATTTGCTTCCGCTCGCAGGGATCGAATATGTAACCGGGGCCGAATCGAAAGCACAAACCGGCGAGCCTCATGCGGTCGATGGAGATCCCGCACCGCAGGACATCCAAAGCTTTACGTATTGCTTTGCCGTAGATTATGCAGAAGGGGAAGAACATCTCATCGACAAACCTGAGATGTACGAATTCTGGAGGCAATACCGAGCCGACTTCTGGCCGGATCGGCTGTTAAGCTTAACCGGCGTGAGGCCAGCCACAAACGAGCCGGTTGAATATGAGGTTTTTCCGGGTTATGGAGGCAAGTTCCCGCTGTTTCAATACCGGCAAATCCTCGATCCCACCCATTTCGACAGCCGCTTCGGCTTTCGTCCGATCTCCCTGATCAACTGGCCGCAGAACGACTATTGGCTCGGCTCCATTATCGACGTCCCGGAGGAGGAAGCCGCGCGTCATCTCCATCAAGCTAAGCAGCTAAGCCTGTCGCTGTTGTATTGGCTGCAGACTGAAGCTCCTCGGCCGGACGGCGGGCAAGGCTACCCTGGTTTGCGCCTGCGCCGCGACGTCGTCGGAACGGAGGACGGGCTGGCGATGGCTCCGTATATCCGCGAGTCGAGACGAATTCAAGCGGAGTTTACGGTGCTGGAGCAGCATGTCGCCACGGCCTCCCGTCCAGACGGTGCAGCCGAGTGGTTCCCGGATTCCGTTGGGGTCGGATGTTACCGCATCGATCTGCATCCGAGCACGGGCAACCGGCCGTACATTGATATCTCTTCCTTGCCCTTTCAAATTCCGCTGGGCAGCTTGATCCCGAAACGGGTCAAAAACGTGCTGGCAGCCGGTAAAAACATCGGGGTCACCCATATCACCAACGGCTGTTACCGGCTCCATCCCGTGGAATGGAACATCGGCGAAGCTGCAGGAATGTGCGCCAGCTTCTGCTTGGATCGCAACCTCTTCCCAACGGACGTTCGCAATCATGATGAAACCTTATCCGACTTTCAACAGCGCCTCCTCAGCCAAGGCGTTGAATTACAGTGGCCCAAGCTGCGCCCAGTTTGATATTTCAAGGAAAAAAGAATGCCAGCCAGCGGATGAAGCCTTCCGCAGGCTGGCATTTTGCGTTCCATTTACGGATTGATCAGCCCCGCCATCCGCAACATTCGGGCAAGCACCGTCGCTGCTTCTGCACGGGTAGACGATGCTTCGGGGGCAAAATCGCCATCCCCGCGCCCTTTCATTAAGCCCGATTCCACGGCGATAGCTGCGGCTTCTTTAGCCCAAGCTCCAATTTGGCTGCGATCCTCGAATCCAGCCAGCGTGGAACTCGGGTTTCCAAGAGGAACCTCGGCTCCTGCCAGCTTCAACGCACGAACCAGCAGCACACTCATCTGTTGACGCGTAATTTGCTCGTTCGGACGGAACTCTCCGCCGGCAAAACCTTCAATTAACCCGTGTTCTACCGCCGTCGATACCGCACTCGCATACCACGCACCCGGGTTTACATCGGTGAAGCCCCCGCTCGGATTCGGCTGCTGTCCTGTCAAACCGAGGGCACGGACAAGCATCGCCGTAAATTGGGTTCTCGTAATCGGTGCATTGGGGCTGAATTCCGTATCGGAGGTGCCTTGGATGACCGTTTTGGAGGCTAACATCCCTACCTCGTCAGCCGCCCAGTGGCCGTTCAGATCCGTAAAGGTCTTCCGGTGCGCGATCGCCGCATAAATGCCGCTTGCCTTCAACCGGAACGTGATCTGGGCCTTACCGCCTTCCTCCTTGATCACCGCAGGCACAAACGTGTAGCTGCCCAAAGAAGGCTGCAGAAGAAGAACGGTGGTCGTACCGGCAGAGACGGAACCTGACAGCGGTGCAGCCGTAAACTTGGCATTGGCTCCCTTAAAGGCTGGCAGTTCAGTTAAGGTGTCGCCTTGCTCCCAAAAGAAGGACACCTCCAGCAGCGATCCAAGCGGTGCAGCCTGATCCGGCAACAAGCGGTGAAGCTCTTCTTCCTGCGCTTTCGCAGGTAGACTGAGGCGAATATGCAAGCTGTCCGCAGATCCCCGCAGTTGCAGAGACTCGCTTAACGCCTGAACCGGCAGCTCCAGCCTGCCTACTAACGGCGACTCCAGCAGGATAACGCCATTTGGCAACTCCTTCACCGCTGCCTCCAATCCCGCGGTTGGCAAGTGCAGGGTGAGGACGTCGGCGGATTCAGTGAAGCTGTATTGAAGCTGCTGCGATTGGGCCGGTTTCGTTTGAAGACTTTTGACCTCCTCAAGCATCCGCGACAATTCGGCCTTAGCGTCTACGAGATGCTGTCCATTCTCCGCCGTAGTCTTCACAACGTCCAGCCGCTCCGGCTTCACCGGCTGGGTTGGCGTCGTACCGCTGCTGCTGCCGCCCGACGATCCCGGCTGGCCAGGATTGGAGCCGCCATCCCCGGTGGATGTGCGAATGATCTGCACGGTCTGGCTATTCGTTTTCAGATCATCCACATATACATCCACTTGGACGAAATTGATCCCTGGCGATAACGGGACGTTTGCTGAGAAAGTTCCGGTCGGGGTAACGGACGCGGACTCCCCATTTACTTTCACGGAAGGCGTTCCTGGGCCAAGCACCTCAACCGTGCCTTCCAACGGATAATGGCTGTCCCGTGTTTCTCGCAACGCATCATCCATCAGGCCGCTTAAGACGGCGGAACGAACCTGATCGCCAACCTCATAAGCGTTGGCCACAAGTTGCCGATTGGTTCTAACTCCCGATGGATCAATGGTCGAGATGACGAAGCCGCCTGGCGGAATGACGCTGTTATTCTCCTCCGGCGCTCCCCAACTCCAATTGATCGCTTGATTGCGGTTGGCCACGCGGGTGACGACGCCCGTATCATCCACAACCACCTCAACGCCAAAATGATTCGTTCCCGTTGTCGTTCCAAACGCGTCCGTCAGCACATTAATGTTACCTTCCACCCGGTTCACGTTGTAATAATGGCCTTCGAGGAACGTATCAGGACGATCCGGCAAGCTCATGCCCAGTTGGTAATCCTTCACCCATTCGCGGTCCTCCAGCGACGCCTTGGCAATCGCCCAGTTAATTTGGGAAGCGTCGAACAGCATGAGTCCGTTTGTCGTTCTCAGGCCCGCCTGGAACACCTCCCGCTGAACGGCTGGAAGCTGTACATTGTTTAGGGCAATCCCCGCATACAGTGGAATCTCGCCATTCGTCACGATGTTCCCAAGGGTAATGTACTTCTGAATCTCCTGACTGGTCGTCTGATAAGCGCCAATCATCAGAAAATCTAGATATTCGATGTACCCGGTATCGTAATACTCCGGTGTATAAATCGACTCAACCGGCAAGCCCAGGGAAGGATGGATACGGAAATTTTTGCTCGCCCAGTTCACCCCGTTGAGATAATACGTCTCATACCAGGAACCGACGTAGGAAGACACCTTGATCGTTCTTCCCGACCCAGCCTCGTAGGAATCCACCAGCGACTTCACTTCGCCAAAAAAGCTCTGGATCACACCTGACCGGAACTCCCACCAATCTTGGATGAGCGGGCCATCCACTCTGACGTTATTTTCATAATAAAAAATGTCATTGGGCCAGTCGTTCAGCTGCTTGCCGCGCTGGAGCAAGAACTGCTCAAACTTGACCCGCGTTTCCTCGCTGAAATCTGCACCTTCATTGTCGTAGCGTCCACGGTCATGTACGACGCCATCCACGTCATAATTTTTGAGAATCTCTTCAAAAGTCTTCAGCTCGAACTCGCGCACCTCATCGTTTGCCGGATTGACGAAGGCGACCAAGCCCTGCTTCGCGCTTTCCCGCAGCCGTTTGATTTCACCGTTGTTTTCCGCGTAGTGCACGCGCTCTTCCCAGTCCAGGTGATCATTCAGCACGGCGTACTCGTTATAGGCGATAGACCCTTCGGCAAATACGTTAACCACCGCATGGATTTCCAACCCTAAATCATGGCCATGATCGATGAATTCCTGCAGCAGATCCAAGTCCGGATTGGCTCCTGCTCTTCCGGGAGCTTGAAGTTCGCTGACGTAGGGCCTTCCGGTCAAGTCATTTTTCTTGTACGAGACATAGCCTTCTACGCCCTTCACATCCAAGGCGATGGAGGTGACTCCGCTATCCTTGGCCTTTTGAAGAAAAGCGCGCACCTGCTCGCTGGTTTGAAACTTTTTCGCATTGGAGGCCTGATCGACCCATAAAATGACTTCTTTGTCCGAGGCAAGATGATCCCGGGCAAACACCGCCAGATCCCGACGGTCCTGCTCGATCTCGTTTTTTAATACCCTCATTTCGATATAGTTGGTGCCTTTCGTTAAAGGGTAAGAATAGCTAAAGGATCCATCCGCCTCAAAAGGAACGGAAGTCCCATTCACCAGCAGCTGGATGGCCGCCGGATCGTCGATATTCTCGATGATCCCCGACAGGATCGTGTGGTCCTCCGTCACCGTATACATCCGCTGATTGTTTACCTTGAGACGGGCGATCGGGCCATTCCCGCTCATCAGATCCCGGACGGATACGACTTCTCCGTTCTTGCGAAGCTTGATGATGTCTCCCACTTTGAAATTTTCTGCGAGGAAACGCTTGATGTAATTGCCAGCATAACTGTCGTCCTGCGCCATCAGTACATAACCTTCCTCCGGAATTTCAAGGAGGGTCGGCCCGGTCCATACGGGAGGCTGACCGTTAATTGAAGGGTTAATCACCTGCAAAACCCGGTTGTTAGCATCGACCTGTACGGCCACATTGAACTGTGGAATTTCGATCGATTCGCCGTAATCTCTAGTAAACAACGCAACGATATTGGGCACGCCAGTCACGTCTTTATCCACGTAATCGATCTTGATCCGCGGTCCATCAATGTCGATGGAGATATCTTTGGGTGCGGCTTCAACTTCGATATAGTCCTGATTCTCCGACGGCTCATACATAATCGTCAATATCTCCCTTTCCAATTCCTCCCCGGCCTGAAGTAAGATGACCGTTACTGCGTTCGCTCCCGCACTTAAATACACATTTTCACGAAAAACCCCATCCGCTGATAACTCGACCTGGTCCCCATTTACCGTAACGCCAAGCTCCAGCTGCTCATCATAATTCGCCACAAACCCGGCAACTTCGATGACAGGAATGTCCACGATCGTCTGGTCTTCCGTTAACAGCATGAGCTCGGGAAGCGCTGGCTCCGGATCGGGATCCGGTTCAGGATCAGGTTCCGGTTCGGCGGCAGGTGGAGGCTCTGGAGCAGGTTCCGGGTCCGGATCAGGCGTTGCCGGAATAAAATCCGCCGCGGTCACTTCCACCCCCGCACGCATCAGCTTCACCTGATCCCCGAGGTGATACTCCTGAAAGAGCGCCGGTCGATATGCCGACTCGTCCCAAGAGCTCTTCCCTCCAGCCAGCACGAGGTATCCCCCTTCCGGAATCGGGAGCATTCGCTCCGCATCCCATGTTGTGGGAGGATCATCTAGGGGACCAACGACTTCCTGCACGATCCCTTCGGCATCAACGGTGACGGCCACTTGCCCTTCCGCAACCCGTACCTCCGACACAGGCTCATACGCGGCATCGGTTACGGTCGCCCCGCTCGTGAACAAGGCAAGGTAATCGGTCTTTTCCTCCAGCGAGGCACCCGCTGCGTTAATGTCCGTGAATTCAAGCGAAATACCGCCTTCTTCTTTTACAAACTGAACCGGTTCCCCTGAAGTCTCTTCCGCCCTCGGAAGTTCCTCCGTACCTGCGGCCGAGGAGGCGATGGGCATCCCTGGCCAGAACAACGCCGCCAGTAAAGTGAGACAAATCACCCCGGCCATTCGCCTCTGCAACATACGTTTCATCCAGATGCCTCCTTTTATCCGAGGATGGCTTATTTCGTTGACTGGAACCATTCGTTCGCCGCAGCAACCATGTCGGCTCCGCCTTCCGCTCTCCATTGCGCCAGGAATTGGTCGTATTGCTCAATCGGCTTCGCACCGGAAATAAACTGCAGCACATTATCATCTAGCATGGTCGTCAGCTTCAGCAGATTTTTGGACACGGCTTCAATTGGCGGCGCGGTAGACATCGGGTCTACGACAACCAGACCTTCCGCATTTTTCTGGAACGCTTCAAAATGTGCCTGAAGCACCGGATCCTTCCGCACGCGGGCTTGCCAGTAGATCGGATATTTCTCTTCGTCCACGCCGGTCAGGAAGTTGCTCGCATTGTTTAACTGTTCATTAAAGATCGGGAGAATCGGGTAATATTTGTCGTCCTTCACTTCATAATGAACCCCTTCTTGACCAAGCGCGATCCCTTTGAAAGTCTCCGGCTCCAGCTTCGCATTCAGGAAATCCATCGCCGCTTCTTTATGCTTGGAGGATTTCAGAATGCCGATGTACCACGTCACATTTGCTTTTGCGCCAACGACAGCTTTTCCGTCCGGTCCTTTCAGATAAGGAACGATCGACGTCTTGGCCTCAGGGAAGTTCTTCTGCAACGCCGCGATCGCAGATCCCGCATTCCACCACGCCAACTTATACATCGCTGCTTTGCCGCCGGAAAACTTCTCGATCGATTCCTGAGCGGTATTCAGCGGTGTTTCGGTGTCCAATAATCCTTCCTTATACAATTTGTTCATGAAGGTAATGTATTCTTTCATCTCCGGCTGTTCCGCCCGGTGCACCAGCTTGCCGTCGACTTCCTTCCAATCGGTAAGCACGCCAAAGGTGGCCGCAATATCGCCGTAAATGGAGTCCTTGCTCATCGTCAGCGGGATGACATTTTTCTTCTCCTTGATCGTCTTGAGCACCGTGTAGAGTTCATCGCGGTTCGTTGGGATGGACAAGCCCAGCTCATCCAGCCAATCCTGGCGAACGACCAGCTCTTCACCGATGCTCACGCCCGCACCAGTTTCGGGAATCCCGTAAATCTTCCCGTTGATCGTGGCGCTGGCGAAAGACTCGGGCTTGATCGACTGTGTAATATAGTTCCCATGGGCCTCCAGCAGCTCATCCATCGGCTCGAGCGCCCCCGCCGAAGCCAGATTGTAGAACTGGGCGGCATTCAGCTTGGCGATGTCATAATTTTCTTTACTGGATACCATCAAGTTCAGCTTCTCATCGGCGTTCTCCGCCGGCAGCAATTCGTATTCCACATGAAACCCGGTTCGTTCCTCGATGTATTTCGCCACGTATTCGGTCTTCGGATCAAACAACCCGTATTGCATGATCATCCGCAAATCCGGTTTGTCTGTGCTTCCCCCGCTGTTATTTCCTTCTGTTGATGCGTTGGTCGTCCCCCCCGAAGGCTCAGTCGCATCAGGCTCTGACGTTCCTCCTCCGCCGCCGCAACCGGACAGCACCAGGGCAAAGCCAAAGATGGCGGTAAGTACCACTGACGTTTTTTTCATTTTTAAATTCATATATACCCTCCTTCAAATCGGTTGATTTTGGGTTTCTACTGGGGTTCTACTGCAAGCGGAGCACATCACCTCCCTTCAGATGCAGCCTTAACCGATCCATGCCGCCTCAGCCTTTCACTGAACCAACCAGCACGCCTTTAACGAAGTATTTTTGCAAGAAAGGATACACGAGCAGAATCGGAATGGTCGCCAGCAAAATGGAAGAAGCTTGGATCGACTGCGGGGTAGTGTTAATGGCCGCATCGATGTTATCTTTCAGGAAGTCCCCGCTGGAGGAGACGAGCAGCTCCTTCAAATACAGCTGCATCGGCTTAATGGCCGGATCGCTGATGTAGATCATGGCGGTGAAGTAGTCGTTCCAGAACGCCACGGCAAAAAACAATCCAATCGTAGCAAGCACCGGCAGCGACAAGGGGAGCATGACCGACATGAGAATCCGGATATTCCCCGCCCCGTCCAGTTTGGCCGATTCCTCCAGTTCTTCCGGAAGGCCTTCAAAGTAGTTTTTAATAATCAGCATGTTGTAGACGTTTACCATCGCCGGGAGGAATAAGACGGGAAAGGAATTGACCAGGTTCAGGTTCTGCATCAGCAGGTAGGTGGGAATTAACCCGCCGCTGAACAACATGGTAAAAACGAAAATCAACAAGATCCCTTTTCGTCCGCGCAGCCGTACTTTAGACAAGGGATAAGCCGTGAGCGTCGTCAGAAACAAACTGCATGTTGTCCCGATCACCGTCAGGGCGACGGACACCTTGAGCGAATTGAGAAACATGGAGTCTTGAAGCACATAGTGATATGTCTCAAATTGAAGCCCTACCGGCAGCAACCCCACTCTTCCTGAGATCACGGCGCTTTCGCTGCTTAAGGACTTGGCAAGCAAATTGACGAACGGAAGCAAGGTCGTCAGGCCCAACAGAATAAAGAAAACGTAATTAAAAACGGTAAAACATTTTTCGGAAAACGAGGTTTTAATCACACCGCGCGGCTGCAATCCTTCTAAGGCCTGTTTATGATCCATGTCATGGGCTCCCCCTTTCCTACCAAATCCCGCGCTGCAGATATTTGCGGCTGGCTGCGTTCCCTGCAATGACCAGCGTGAAGGAGATCACTGCCTCAAACAGCCCTACCGCCGTGGAAAAGCTGTAATCCTGACTGCCCAGCCCTCGGCGGTACACATACGTGCCGATGACATCTGACACCTGATAGACCACAGGATTGTACATCACCAAGATCTGTTCCGTTCCGGCTTCCAGCACGCTGCCGAGCCGCAAGATAAACATCAGGATGATGACCGGCGCGATCCCCGGCAGGGTAATATGCCACAGTTGCTTCCATCTGCCGGCTCCATCCATCCTTGCGGCTTCATAGAGCATCGGATCGATGGTGGTGAACGCCGCCAGATAGACGATCGTACTCCAGCCGGTTTCCTTCCAGCCCGCCGAAGTGATCAGGACGCTGCGAAACACGCTGTTGTCCAGAAAGAAAGCGATCGGTTCCATCCCCATCGCAGTTAGCGCCTTGTTGACAATCCCTCCGTTCGTCGATAGTAAATCCATAAACAACCCGCCAACGATCACCCAAGACAGGAAATGAGGCAGATAGATCACGGTTTGCACCGTCCGCTTGAAGATCATATTTCGCATCTCATTGAGCATCAGAGCAACCACGATAGGTAATGGAAACAAGATGACAATCTTCAGAAAGCTGATGATGACCGTATTTCTGAATACTTGGGCAAAATCCGGCGACGTAAACAGCCGCTCGAAATGCTTCCACCCCACCCAAGGGCTGTCTGCAAAACCGCTGAAAATATTAAAATCCTTGAAGGCGATCGTAATTCCGTACATTGGTGTATACTTAAACAGCAAAATAAACAAAATGCCCGGCACGAGCATGAGATAGAGATCCCATTCCTTCCGGATGTCAAGTCCTAACCGCCTCCAATAGCTTCGCTTCACTTGAGGTGTTTTGGTTTGGGTCGATTCCACCCCGGCTCTGGTCTTTACTTGCATCCGCTTGCCCCCTTTCGCTCTCCATCGTCCACTTGTGACCATCTTGTGAACATATTGTAAAATCCGACCGGCGGGCTGAGTAGGAGAGTTCAATTACTATTTGTGGTAAAATGATGGCTTCTGAGTCTTTCATGGGCAAAAAAAAAGAAGCCTTGCGGCTTCCATTAGTGTGGAGCATATATTTAATTTCACGGTTTGGCCTAGGTTATACATAATAGCCTCGTAAAGAAAATCTAGTATTTGATTCGCTCATCGGATTTGTAAGTGAAAGCAGTAAAAGTCAGTAACTCGAATTCCGAAAGAATATTATGAATAAGGGGACCTGTATGAACGATTTTTCGCAACATAATAAACCAATCGTAGTGACTTTATGTGGTTCAACAAAGTTCAAAAAACAATTCCGTGAGGCAGAAGCTAATTTGACCCTAAAAGGCAGAATTGTACTTAGTCTTGGTTTTTTCGAGCAAAGCGATAATATCGAAGTAACCGAAGAACAAGTTAAACTCTTTGAATATCTTCACTATCACAAAATCGATATGTCAGACGAAATCTTCGTGATCAATGTCAATGGATACATTGGTGAAAGCACAAGAAGAGAAATTGATTATGCTACCCAACAGGGCAAAGAAGTAATCTATCTTGAGCCAATTACATAAAGTAAACCTATGAACTTCAAAATCTGAATCGGTCTACTTAGGGTGAATTATTATCTATGACGTAACGTAAGAGTTAAGCACACTTGTCAGCTGTTTCTGCCCAGCGTCGGCATGCTCCGTGCGTGTTCATGTCTCGCTAACGCTTGCCCTGGTGCTTATTTCGGGAAAATCGGGGGAGTTCAGATTCTAACGCTTGCCAGAGAGCTTATTCACGGAAAAACCTCCCCTGTTCCGCCGAAAATCGGGAAATAAGCTTTCTGATCAGCGTTAGATTTCAAACCACGCCGTAAATCCCCAAATAGCGTTGCTCACAAGCGTTAGAACTGAAACTGCGGTTGCAGACCTGAAATACAGCTGTTTCGGTAAGCTCGCTCCGTGCTCATTTCCTACCCAGGTCCGACACAGCCAGCTGCTCGGTAGGCTCTCTCCGTGCTCATTTCTCTCTAACGCTTGCCACGGCGCTTATTTCGCGAAAATCGGGGGGTTTTAGATTCTAACGCTTACGAGAGAGCTTATTCACGGAAAAACCGCCCCTGTTCCGCCGAAAATCGGGAAATAAGCTTTCTGATCAGCGTTAGATTTCAAACCACGTCGAAAAGACCCAAATAGCGTTACTCACAAGCGTTAGAACTGAACTACTGTCGCGAACCCGAAACACCCAGCACCTAACCACCAGCACCACACCACATTTACGTACCCAACAGCAGCTCCACGCACCAAGTGGTCCCCAACATCCTGCCACCGCCCTTGCATCAGACTTCTAACAACTGGTACCCAGCACCACACATCCCCCGCCCCAAGCCAGGCACAGCCCGGAGTCGGGCCAAGCCGAAGCTTAACCTAAACTAACCCTTACACTCCCCGGGGTTTACTCCCCAGTACTTGCGGAACACCTTGGTGAAGTAACTGACATCCCGGTAACCCACTGAACGCGCGGCATCATAGACCTTGTGCCCTTCCTGCAGCAGCGCCTTGGCTCGCTCCATCTTGCGCTCGAGGACGTAATCTGAAAAGGCTACTCCCATCTCCTGCTTGAACAGCCGGCTGAGGTAAGAGGAGTTGATATATATGCGATCCGCTACCATGTGCAGTGTCAGTTCCTGATCCATTTCCTCGTTCACCAGACGAAGGACCTCCTTCACCACCTGGTGGCTGCTCGCTTTCCGCTGCTCCTTCACGTAGGCTATGATGCGTTGCACGATTCTCGTCAGCAGCGCCCAAGTTTGCGTTTGGGTGCTCAGCAGACTCACATTCTGGATATACTTCGCCTCGTCGCCAAGCACCTGCTTGGTCGTCCACCCCCGCTTTTGAATCATCCGGGCAAACAAGCCAAGCACAAAAAGCACCGCCTCGTGAAAATCGTCCGAGGACGCCATTCTCGAAACCAGCGCATCCCATATCCCCTGCAAAGCTGTCATCGCCTTGGACTCATCTGCGGTCTCCAGCCCGATCTCCAGCTCCTTCTCCAGATGGGGCTCGATCGCAAAAGGCCGAACGGTCTCCCCGGCGGTTTCACGATATGGGATCACTAAGTCATGCCCGTACACAACTCGCTCCTGCAGGGCATGACAAGCCTGCCGGTACAAGGATGACAGGTCCTCCAACGGACCAACCGCCGCACTAAGGCCCGCACTGGCAGTCCGTTGCAGCACTTCCTTGGTTCGCGAGAGCAGCTGGGACAAGTCCGCATTCATGCGCAGCAACGCTTCGCTCGCATCGGCCTCGGGGCCAATCACGCAGACCATCATCAGATTCATGTCTGAGTTGGCGGCGATCCACCAATCCGGTGGAGTTAGCAGCTCCTTGGCCAGCAACTGGAGTGTAAACTTCTGAATTTCCGTCGTCTCTTCCTCCTTCGGGGAAGGGTCCAGTTCCACCGCCGCAACCGCAATCCGATCCTCCCGATGCAGCGGAACGTGCAGTTCATGGCTTTTCGCCAGAATTTCCTCCCGTCCCATCTTGCCGCCCGCCCACTGAAGGAAGAACAGGTTTTGCAAATGCGGCAGGTTGGACCACCACTGCTTCTCCAAAGCGGCCTGCCGCCGCCACTCTTCGAGATCCTGTTGCAGCTGGCGTCTGGCATCCAAGACCGCTTCCAAGATCTCCGCCTCGCCTGCCGGCTTCAGTAAATACCGTGAAACCCCATGCTTAAGCGCAATCTGGGCAAATTCAAAATTGTCGTGTCCGCTTAAAATAATGATTTTCATCAACCGGTTGAGTAAGCCCCGACCTTTAAGCTCCCGCAATAACTCCAATCCGTCCATGCCCGGCATTTGCACGTCGATCAGCATGAGATCCGGCTTCTTGCGCTCCATGAGCCTAAGCGCATCCAAACCGTTTGCTGCGGTACCAATCATGTCGATCCCGTGCGACTCCCACATGATATTATAGGCTAGCGCTTGCCGCAGCCGGGGCTCGTCCTCCACGATCATCAGATTCATCCTGTCCCTCCTTTAATGGAATCGATAACGTAACGGTCGTTCCTTCCCCCGGATCGCTTTGTACGGTCAGCCGTGCCTCCGGTCCGTAGTACAGCTTCATCCGGCTCAGCACATTCCGCAGGCCAAATAAATCTTTCACCTGCTCTTCATCCTGTGAATAGGCCACGATCTTGCGGAGATCCATCCGGTCAAGCTCCTGTTGAATGTAGTGAAGCCGTTCTTCCTCAATCCCCGGCCCATTGTCCTCCACGCGGATGTGAAGCGTATGCTCCTGTTCCACCCAACTGGAGATAACTAAATAACCGCCCACTTCCTTTCCCTCCATCCCATGGATGATGGCATTCTCCACAATCGGCTGCAGCAGCAGCTTGAGCAGCGGAATCCGCTTGCTTTGCTCCGAAATCCGGTATTCCACTTGGAAGTTATCCATGAAGCGAAGCTGCTGAATCCGTAAATAATAGTTCAAGTGAGCGATGCTCTCCTCGACCGTAAACTCCTGCCGTCCTTTGTTCAGGCTCAGCCGGAAAAAGCTGGAGAGATTCATTACCATCTCACTGATTTCCTCCGCATCGTAATTCTTAGCCATCCAGTAAATCGAATCCAGCGTGTTATATAAAAAATGCGGGTTGATCTGCGACTGCAGAAACCGGAGTTCGGTTGTTTTCAGCCGCAGTTGCTGCTCGTAATGGTCCTCGATTAAATGCTTCTGTACCAGGGCCATGCGATTAAAAGATTGAATCAAAAAACCGAATTCATCCTTCCGGTTCGTGCGGACATGTGCGTTAAGCTCGCCGTTACTTAAGCGCCTCATCCCCTTGGCCAATTTCAGTACGGGGGAGGCAATTCCGCTATAAACCACCCAGGAAACGATCAGTGCCAGAATTAAGCTCAGCCCAATAATTGAAAAAGTAAACAGCCGCAGTTGATCCGTCTCCCGGTACAGCTCGCTTTTTGGCTGAACCAATGTCAGCTGCCAGGGCGAATAGGAGGAATCGATGGTGACGGTCATATCCTGATCCGGCAGATGCATCGCCGAAGGCTTGCCCACTTCCAGCAGCACTTCCCCCCGTTCATTCGACAGGACGATCCGGCTGTTTTCGGAAGGCAGCAGCGTTTTAATAATGTTTAATAATTTGTTCTTGCTGAACGACACGACCAATAAATTGGCTTGCCGATTGCTGTTATACAAATCCATCGCCCTTAGCAGCGAGATACTGTCGGAGTTCGTTAATTGCCCAAAGGTCACTTCGTCCGTCACGGCATAATCGGCCTTAACGTAAGAAATCCCTGTCCCGTTGCGGCGGGCAGTTTCCACAAACCATTCCTTCTGCGCGTCCCCGGCCAGTTGCTTGCCTCCGTAATGGGTGGAGATCAGCATCCCCGAGGCGGGATGATAGACGGAAATTTGTGAGATATACCGGTTCACTGAGACCGAATTCGACAACTGTTCCAAAATGGAAGAGAACGCCAAGATGGATTGCGGCGAAAAATCGCTGCCGCTTTCGTTCAGCAGCGCATTCATTGCCGGGTCGCCGGCGATCAGCGTCGAAATCTCCTCGACGTTCTGAAAGACCAAGTCGAAATGGTTCATTGCCGAGGAGAGGGCCGTTTCGGTCCGCTGCACCGCCTGATCATAGAGAATATCCCGCGACCGCTCCACCGCAAACAGACTGATCAAGACCAGCGGAAGCAAAATGAGAATAAAATATCCGGTCAACCGGAATTGAATATGGTGCGAAAACCGGTTCACAATCCATCGAATCACCGTATTCCCCCTTCCAAGCCGAGAAGCTTGCCTTATCTCCTGTTCTCGCTTTCGTACCAGCGATTCACTTCTTTCGTAATTTCACTCCCTCCTGCCGCCTTCCACTGCTCGACATACCGGTCGAACGCATCCAACGGTTCGATGCCTAAAATAATTTTGACAAATACGTCCCCCAATCGATTTAGATTTTCGTTGTATTTTCCCATGGCTGGGGTCGGAATTCCGTAAAACGCGTTCGGCATAATATTGCGGTGGATGGTCTGGATATTGTTATACAAGTTAAAATCCCCCAGAGAATCCAGCCGCTGCTTAAACAACGTCTCATCGGGAACGTCCACCAAGGACTGATAGATCCCGCGGTACAGACTCTCGTCATGCAGAGCGAAGTCCGTCACAATCCGATCCCCTTCCCGCCGCCAAATTTCATTCTCAAAGCCAAGCTTCAACGTTTTATAATCGCTGGCGATAAAGTCCAGCAGTTGAATGACCTCAGCCGCATGCGGCGAACTGGCAGGGATCACGTTGTATCCACGGATGACATCGATCCCGTATACCCCTTTGTCCCCCTTTGGTCCTGTCGGATATTCTAAGGGAATCCAGCGGGCGTTCGGGTCGCGTTTCATATTGGCCGCAATCGGGCCGCGTGTATCGTACCAGGTTGCGGAGAACAGCCCCACCTTCCCGTACTCGATCTTCTCAGACAGGTTCGTCTGAAGGTTTAACGGAAACTCCCGTTCCAGCAATCCTTCTTGATACAACCGGGCCAGAAAGCCAAGCGCTTCCTTCGTTTCCGGCAGGATATTGCCATATACTAACCGTCCGTCCCGTTCAAACCAGGTATCCAGCTGCGTTCCGAAGGCGCCAAAAAACGGTGAGGACCGTCCAAGGTTGGCCGTGAACGTCAAACCCACGGTATCCTGCAGACCGTTGCCGTCCGGGTCGTCCTGAGCAAAGGCACGAATCACCTCGTAATACTCATCCAGCGAGTTCGGCGGATCCAGGCCCAGCCGGTCCAACCAATCTTTTCGCGCGTACATCAATTCGATGCCCGTCACTTCATTTAAGCTGGGAACGGCATAAATTTTGCCGCCGTATTTCACTCTGTCCCATACTTCAGAGGGGATTTTCGCTTTCAGGTGGGGGCCGTACTGATCAATAAGATCATCCAACGGCAGGAGCGCCCCTTGCTTGACATAATTGTCGAACCATACAGGCTCATAGGCGTGCAGCATGTCGGGGAGATTCCCCGAGGACATGATGACATCCAATTTCTCATCATAGACCTCGGTGGGGGGCGTATTGACCTGGACGTCCAGGCCGGTTTGCTCTTCGATATAGTTCAAATAGCGGTTATCGTTCTCGTCCATGCCTTCGGGGAAGGTCATGCCGAGGTTGGAGATGACGATGCTAACCACAGGACGATCCCGCCCATCGCCAGACGGAGAGGGGCTTTCAGAAAGATCGGTGAATCTACACCCCGTTACACTAATGGACAGCACAATGGATAAAGGAAGCAAGCAAGCGGCCCAACGGCAGGGACGGATTCGTGATCTTGTTGTTTTCGATTTCCCTTTCCATGTATCGGTCTGATTCATCGACATGTCATTACCGCTCCCTTCATCTGGTTCGTGAAAGCATGACTTGATCAATACAACCGGTTCTTATAGCTGTCCTGCAACGATTGTTCAATTTCCTGTTGCGATTTGCCCAGCTTCTTCGTATGTTCAGCCAGAATCGCTGCCGGGTTTGGCAAAGCATCCTTCAATAACCACGTGTTTGTCTCCCATACCTGCGATCTCATGAATGCTTTGGCACAATGGATGTAACATTCCTCGACCTGCACGCCAATTCCAAGTAACGGCACCTTGTTTTTGGCTTTCATTCGCTCCATCAGCTTCGGATCCTTGACGATGCATGCATGCACGTCCATTAATGCGCAACGTTTCTTTCAACCCGGGGATGACAAAGATCAGCCCAATCTGCGGGTTTTCCAAAATATTGTCCAAAGAGTCAAACCGTTTGTACCCGGCCGTTCAGGAATGACCAAATGCTGGTCGTCCAAGACCAATACGAAGCCAGCCTCATCCCCTCGCGGAGAAACATCGCAATTGCCCGCAGCATCACTCGTCGCCATAAATAGCAATGGGGACTTTGAGATAAAATCGCGGATATGATCATCTAAGCGCGGGACCGCTTTATGGTTTACCAGTTCATTAGGTACCCGCATAGCGCATGGATTCCTGTTTGGAGCGGATGGTTTCTTGAAATATCGTTGGATTCATTGGTGTCCGCCCTGTTCTGCAAACCCTGGGCTTGTTTTCTCTTAACGAAATTATACACACTCTCGTGCGGGGAAATTGTCGAATGTTGAAAATTAATCTTTTTGAGGTAAATCATTTTAGTTCATGTTAGATTCGGGAGGAATAGATCAATCCTTTATTAGGAAGGAACATCATGGAGTCTAAAGTTGAAAAGCTCCCCCGGTATCGCATCGTTCGGTCCCGGAAACGTTCAAGTGATGGAGCAGATCGTTGGGGCGTGGAGTGGAACTTGCTAAATCATTTACTTCTCCTAAAATATAGCACCTCCTTAATCTGTGTGAGTTTTTTTCTATTCTTCGTTTTTGCTTATTTTTAGGAGAATCAAAGAATAGCAAGCGAATTGAAATTACTAATCATGAAGCGCCTCGTGAATAGAGGCGTCTTTCTGTTCTTCTGCGGCAACCTCTCTGTTGTGAACTGGACAAGCCTTCTTTTTCGGACGATTTACGGAACTATTCACTTATTTGTAAAGCGTTTACAATGGTAAAAAATGTCTCATCATTTTAAAGAAGGAAGTGAGGAGATCAAAATGTTTGCGTTATTTGCTAAGCAAAAAAGGTTTGTTAAGCTGTTCGCCGCTCTTTGCATCGCTTCTCTACTTCCGCTTTATCCGCTTGGCTCCCTATCAACGGTCTCAGCTGCTTCCCTCGTAACGATTGACACCCCTGCCCACGGAGATGAAGTGGAAGTAGGAACGCTCACCGTATCAGGCCAATACACGGAGGCGTACAACATCGTCCTGATCGTCAATGGCACCGATCAACTGCCAACCCGGATCAACAGCGAACAAGGCGAGGCCTCGGGCGTATGGGTTGCTGAACTGGATACCAGCCGGTATGATGGCGAGATTACGTTGCTGGCCAGAGGGACCCAAAGCACAACCCGATACGGGGTATCGAGTCAGCCCATTACAGTCCACGTCGATAATCCCCAGATCGCAAAACCTCACGTCACGATCACGAACCCGCTTGACGGGGCGAAGCTGAAAGGAAACTCCACCTCAATTCAAGTCAGCGTCAATTCCAGAAACCGCATCCGATCGGTTGAAGTGAGGATGAACGGCGGAGTCTGGCAACCCGCGAAAGAGACCGGAAACGTCTACAAATATGTCTGGAATACGAAAGGGCTCGGCGACAAAACCTCCAGTCTGGAAGCCCGAGCTACCGACGAATATGGCAATATCGGCCGCAGTATGACCGTCTATGCCTCCACAGGCAAAGGAACCCACGAGCCAATCACGTTGGAAAGACAAGATCGAGCGATGTGGATCTGGGAAAAAGCTGCCTACAACCTCTTTCTGAACCCCGGCTCCCGATCCGCGCTCAAAGCCCTTGCCGACGACACGGCGACGTTTGATTCCGACCCCATCACAACCTTCTATATCGGCATGTTCCCTTACGGCGGGGTGGATATCCTTGAAGAGTCCCCCGACAAGGTACGCGATTTTGTACGCTGGGCCCATGATAACGGCTATCAGGTGCACGCCTGCATCGCCGGCGGCACGACGCCGCCACATGGGAGCTTTGTCGCCGTTTCATGAACATGCCGTACGAGAAATTGAGAAAATCATCAATTACAATATCGCTGCTGCGCCAGAAGAACGCTTTGATGGCGTTAACGTAGATATCGAACCGTACATCCTGCCGGAGTTTAATGCGGAGAAGCCTTCCGTTCAACTGCAATACCTGGATGTGCTGCAAAAAATGATCGATCGCCGGAACACCGCCGGCATTGACCTGCCCTTTGGCCCGGCGATTCCCCGCTGGTTTGACAGCAGCGAAGGCGCCAAAGAGATTACATGGAACGGGCAAACCAAATGGCTCTCCGAGCATGTTCAGGATCTCAGCGATTATATCTCGATTATGGACTATCGCGACGTAGCGGATGGCGGAGTCGGCATCATTGCCCAAGCGCAAGGCGAGCTCAACTACGCCAATGCCATCGGCAAGCCCAATTCGGTGGTCATTGGCGTGGAAACGCTGGATATCGCAAACAGCGGTGATCCGGAAACGATCACGTTCCGCGAAGAAGGGCGCACGTATATGGAGGCCGAGCTGGATAAGGTGTATGCGGCGTTCCAGGACGATCCCGCCTTCGCCGGCATCGCCATGCATCACTACGACTCGATCCGCTGGCTGCCATCCATCTGGGGCCCGGGCGGCTACCTGTGGCGCGTGGATCCCGCAGATACGGAGCCGCCTTCTGCCCTGCCGGGTCCGCCGCTGGTCACAAGCATTGACGACCACACGATACAATTAAGCTACGGGCGGGCGACGGACAATTCCGACATCGAGCATTATTTGATTTATCGCGGAACGGAACCGGACTTTACGCCGGATGAGGCCCATGTGGCCGGAAGCTCCCGCAATTTGACGTATATGGACACGGGGTTGCTGCCGAATACAACTTATTACTATAAGGTCGCGTCCGCGGACATCAGCGGCAATATCGGGCCGGCCACCACGCCGGCGGTATCCGCCACGACGGCAGCCTCCTATACCGATCTGCGGCCGATGATCGTTGGCGGAATGAGCGTGACCTATGACGGTACAAGGGCCGTCGTCCAACTGCAAGTTGTCGATCTGGAAACCGGCGAAGGCGTGCCTGCCACGGTTTACGGACGGTTTACGCAGAGCGGAGGCCGCTACATCGAAATGGTGACCGATGCGGACGGCATCGCCAGCGGTTCGTCCGAGGCGCTGTCCTTCCCGTCCGGGGAAGTTGGGTTTCTGCCGCAGCGGATCGTGGCCCCCGGCTACTACTGGGCTTCGGCCTATGACCTAGACCGCCACATCACCGCCGTTTGGCCGCAGGACTAACCGCAGGCATGGTTTAATACAACCGATACCTTTGAATGGCCCGGTGAAGAGAGGTGATCTCTTGCCGGGTCATCTCGTATCCGGCGAGGTCATTTGCCGCCTCCTCCGGGATCACACCGGACAATACGAGACACCAAAGCATGCGCAAAATATACTTATCCATCGGGCGGAAAAACGTTCGTTCCGCATAGCCGTCCACCCGGGCGGATAACTCCATAAACCGCTCGAAGTCCCCCGATGCATACGCCTGCATCAAATCATGCTGGATGTTCGGATATGCAGCACCCAACCCCACTAAAGCGCCGCGAGCCCCTCGCATCAAGGAGTAGCCAAACATCCGGTCCTCCCCTGTGAGCAGCAGCTGCTCCGGGAACTCTTCAGACATTAGCGCGGATACGTCCTGCAGCGTCATGACGCTGTCGAGCGTCGCCAGTTTGATTCCTGCCGTCATGTCCAGAGACAGCAAGGCCCGCAATACCTCAGCGGAATAGCCAATCCCCCCGGCCTCGTCATACAAATAAAATAAAATGAGCGGGACGCCTAACCTCGATAATTCGCGATGATATTCTACGATAGCTTCATCCTGTTCTGCGTCCGGGAGCTCCCGGAACAGCGAAGGCGGAAAAACAAGCAGCGCATCCGCTCCCCCCTGGATCGCATCGGCTGCCATGGCCAAGCTGTCCTGCTGCCATTGGCTGATCTTCGCAGAGCCCAGCCGCCGGGGATCGGGAATTGCGCCAACGCCGGCAACCAGCAGCTTAGACGCTCCAAGCGCGGATTTCCACTGCTTCAACACCGCCATTCGCTCGAAACGTTCCATATGTAAGCCGCGCCCTGTATGTGCCCAAACGGCCACCCCGGCAATCGATTGCTCCGCAAGATACCCGGCGTAAGTTTCCTGCGCCTGCAGGTGAATTCGCCCCTCGCGGTTTCGCGGCACCGGAACGGCGGGTATAAGCCCCCATTCCAGGGCTTGTCTAACCTCATTAACATTGGCGTTCATGAATCATCCCCCTCGTATAGTATCTTTAAAAAGCTCTTTTAGGTTCATTTCCATCCCC